>CANHVD010000127.1 GCA_947463775.1 Planctomycetaceae bacterium
AGCATCGCCTCACGCACCAGCGACCAGCCTTCGCCTTCGCGGCCGAAGTTGGGAAGCTGAGCCCATGCAAACGGAAGTTCTTCTCCCCATCGCGAGCGCCAGTCATTGATCAGGAGTGGCAGTTGATACTGGTAGTACGGTCCCTTGCCGGGCGCTGAGTTGGCTTCACCCTGATACCAGATGACTCCTCGTATCGCAAAAGGAATCAGAGGTGCGATTTTGCCATTGAAGAGACCTCCGGAATTGCCTTTCCTCCGAATCGATTCCAGTGGATCGGTCGGTCGTCTTGGCCCCTTTGTACCGTCTTTCCTGGCCTTTTCTGCCTGAGCCTTCCAGCGGGCCAACTGCTTTTCATAGTTGGCCTTCATTGTCGCTTCGTCGATCGCGGCCGCCGTCTTTGCCTGTGCTTCAACGAGATCCTTCAGCTCTGGGACTTTTGCCTGAGCCTCCTCCGCGATCCACGATTCAATCGGAGTTCCCCCGACCGAAGAATTGATCAACCCCACTGGCACATTTAGTTCGCGATGCAACTCACGTCCAAAGAAATATAGTGTCGCAGAATACCCGGCAACAGTTTCCGGTGAGCAAACAGCCCACTTCCCTTTGCTGTCAGCCTGGGCTGCTGCGGAGGCTGCGGAGGCTGCGGATTCTTCTTTGAACATGCGAATCAAAGGAAAGTTCGCGGCGGCCTGTTCTGTCCCGAAATCCTTCGCGCGGTTCACGGTCATCGCCATGTTTGACTGACCGGAACCGAGCCAGACTTCGCCCACAAGCACGTCTGAAACTTCCGCTTTGCGATCGGGCTTCTCTGAAAGAACGACCAACGTTTGCGATTCCGCATTGGCCGCCATCGGTTCGAGCTTGATTTGCCACTTGCCATCAGCGTCTGCCACAGCACTTTGCTTCTGCCCGCCAAATTCGACGGTGATCTTTTCACCTTGATCAGCCCAGCCCCAGACGGGCACCGGCTTGTCTCGCTGCAGCACCATATGGTCTGAAAACACTGCCGCCAGTTTCAGGTCTCCGGCGGAGATTTTTCCAAACGGCAAAAGTAAAAGTGCAAAGAGGAAAGTGAGTGATTGCTTCATGATAATCTTTGATCCTTGCGGAATCAGATTTGAAACGTCAATCCATCGGTCCCTGCGGTTTTGAGTTTCGAAAACGCGGATCGAGTTGGGCTGTTGTTGATCGGCGAATAGATCGTTGAACAGACTATGTATCTTCGCAACAATCTCCGATTGCAACAATCTCCGGTTGCAACAAACGAAGACCAGACTGCTGCCGCCGAAACAAGTCTCAACGGTGCGGTGAAATTGACATGCGGCATGCCTGTTCATTTTTATTCAGGTCTTTCTGCATCACAGGCAACTCAACCGCAAAACGGGCTCTTTGTTGTCTTGAGATCGACACGCATCAGACGGTACGCTTCACCTGCCCATCGTCATCTGTGCGTGCTGTCAGGTAGAAGGAGCTCTGAACGTGACTTTTTACTCATCGCCGTTGAGCCTTATTCGATTCATGCTGGGATTTGCCCTGATCCTGGTCGTCTCAACCGACCGTTGTTCGGCTCAATCCGTTGAATTCAAATGGGAGCAAACGGAAGAAATGCTCCCTGGCGTGCGACTCATTTCTGAACTTGCAACAGCACCACGATCCATGAAGTTGCATTGCGTGCGAATTGATCTGCGAACGCCGGGGCTGGGACTGGATACAACCGCAAGAACCGGTGAGTGGAATGAGAACAAGGTCGAGACGATTCGACAGACGACGCGGGATTTTGTCAGGAGTTCGCAAAGCGGTGATCGAAAGATTCGTCTCGCGATTAACGCGGACGCATTTTCTCCCTGGCCCGCGCCTTGGAATCAGCCGACGCCGACCAATCTGCAGGGACTTGCGATCTGTCAGGGGACTGTTGTCTCCCCGGCAAACGGGACGCCGTCGCTCCTGATCGACGCTGACAATCAGGCTTCAATTCAGATTACGACTTCAGGGACTCCCACGGCGAAAATCAGAACGGCCGTCAGCGGATTCGGTTTGTGTTTGTCAGACGGAGTGGCTCAGCCGTCTGGCGATGACCTGCATCCTCGCACGGGACTCGGTCTTTCCGATGACACCCGGTTCCTGTATTTCATGATTATCGACGGCCGACGAAAATCCAGCCAGGGCGCGACAACTCGGGAGCTGGGCGAACTGCTGCGCCAAGCTGGCGCTGATGATGCAATCAATATGGATGGTGGCGGATCATCGACGCTGGCGTGGTGGAATGACGTTGCGCCGGAGGACGACAAATGTCAGCTCATCAATCAGCCGGTTGGCAACGGTCTGCGTTTCGAAACTCCGGCCGCCGAGCAACTCTATCAGCCATCAGAACGTGCGAACGGAAACAATCTTGGAATCTATTACAGTCTTGCGCCGTAATGCTTCAAGTTTGGTAATCTTTGGTCATAAGGGCGGTCCCGGGAACGACCTGTCACTGCCCGCACGTCTATCGTGAACAACATGCGGAGGTGTTTGTGTTGGATACACAGAAGCCAGGACCCCGGGAAGTTTTTCTGTCAGGGTCTGTTACCTGATCATCCGCGCCGCGGGCATCCGCTGTATGCAAACCGTCGGGTTCAGTGAATGCGAGTTACTTTGCCGTCCATGAGGTGAGCGTTCTGGTCTGCTGAAGATCTTCGTAGACAACAACCTCAACGGTTTTCTCGGTGCCATTGTCGTCGACCAGAATCTGCAGTTTGTAGTTTGTTCCGGCAACGACCTGTGTCTCTGCGGTCGTGATTGACTTGAGATTGATCTTTGGTCCCTTTTTGGATTCCTCTGCAACTGCAAACTCAGCGGCAGCGATCACTTGCGCATCATCAACAGTGGTCTTTGAATAACCACCGGCAAGGTTGGAATCCTTCTCTTCAGTAGTCACTTCAGGCTGTGTTGTACCTGCGGTGGATTCTTTAGGTACTTCTTCCGCCGCACACCCAAGCAACGCAATCGACAACGTCCATAGACTGATGGTAAAACGAGCGTCCATATCGAAATGCTTTCAGACAACAAAATGCCAGCATAAGAACAACGTCCTCAACGCCTGATTTAACATATCAGACGCACGATTCATTCTCATCCGATGTTGACAAAAGTTTGTGCGGCGAGTGCCAAAAAAAGAGGAAGGCGCTGTGGTTGCTGCTTCGCAGGGATCTTTCCGGAGACCGGGAGTAGAATGTTTGAGGCAGGCAATAGGCCAACTCATTATTGAATTTCACTCCGGGAAAACATTGCTTTTTGTGGAGTAGATCCAGAGTGTCAGCTGGCACCTGCACAAAGCATCCGAGACTTCCCCGGCCGGAGAATGCATTCTGCGCTGCCGAAACGCTCATTCAACCTGGTTGGTCGGGAAAAACGGATCATTTTTTGCTATGCAAATGCTAACCAATTCAATGATTCCATGGACGGTCGCACAGGATTCGCGGTCGGTCGATGGATCGTTCTGTAGACTGGCGGGAAGACACACGATGTCGCTGAATCATTCAGAATCCCTTGATGCTGTGGACATGGGGACTTCGTCCCTGCCGGGGCGAATTCTCGAGATCTCCGTAGTTCGCACTTTGAGCCGACGTTCCAACATTAAGGGAATCATTCGCGCGTTGACGCATGTCGGCGGGATGATCCTCACTGGCATCCTGGTGTATTTAACCAGCACCAATCTCTGGTTGATGATTCCAGCCATGGTCGTCCATGGTTTTGTAATCGTCACCATGTTTGCTCCGATGCATGAGTGTGTGCACCGCACGGCTTTTGCAACTCCGATGCTGAATGAAGTGTTCGGCTGGTTCACCGGCCTGATGAGCTTCTACAACTTTCATTTTTATCGACACTACCACACTTGGCATCATCGCTATACACAGGATCCTGATAAGGACCCGGAACTCTCTGACTTTAAGCCGGCCTCTGTTCCTGGTTATCTCAGCGAAGTCATTGGCGTGCACTTCTGGCCTTTGCGACCGTGGCGATTTCTTAAACTTGCCATGGGACAGACGAAGAATATTCCGTACGTCCCGGATTCCGCTCGCAGACGCATTGCGATCTCGGCTGGACTTCAACTGACTGTCTATGCTGCAGCGGTTGCTTCAATCCTGATGGGGCAAATGGCAGCGTGGTATTATTGGTTTCTGCCCGCCCTGCTGGCTCAGCCTTTTCTGCGAATGATTACACTGGCCGAACACACCGGGTGTACTCTGGGAGACGACGGCCTGACGAACACACGGACAACGCTGACCGCATTGCCCGTCAGGTTATTCATGTGGAACATGCCGTTTCATACCGAACACCATCTGTATCCGTCGATCCCGTTTCATCTGCTGCCACAAGCTCATCAGGAACTCAAGTCACGTCTGATCCATCTGGTGCCCAGTTATGTGGCAGCGCAGGTTGAGGTGATCCAGTCGTTTTCAACGACTTCGTCGAGCTCAACAGGTCCGTCCGGCTCAACAGGAGCAACAGCGTGAGTTCCGGGCCGGGCGAGAGTCAGATTCTTCAATTGCCGCAATTCGAACTTCAACGCGGAGTCACGCTGCCCGAGGCGACTCTGGTTTATGCAACATACGGAGAACTCAATCGGTCACGCAGCAATGCGATTCTGTATCCAACGTCATATGGCGCACAGCATAAGGATGTGAACTGGCTGATTGGTCCGGGGAAGATTCTGGACACGAATCGTTATTTTGTGATTCAGGTCAATATGTTCGGGAATGGCTTGTCGTCATCGCCCAGCACTCTTCCTGAACCCTTCGCGGGGACCCTTGTCCCTGTGTTCACTCATGTCGATAACGTTGCCGCGCAGTACAAGCTGGTGGTTGAGCATCTTGGCATCGAAAAACTGGCCCTGATTTATGGCTGGTCCATGGGCGGCCAGCAAGCGTTGCACTGGGCTGCGATTTATCCCGACCGTGTTGAATGCGTTGCCGGTCTCTGCACGTCTGCTCGAACATCGCCACATAATCGAGTGTTCCTGGAAGGTTTGCGGAGTGCTCTCACGACTGACGCGACCTGGACTGGCGATCGATTCAATGGTCGTCCGGAACGCGGCTTGCGTGCCTTCGCAAGAGTTTATGCGGGCTGGGCTTTGTCTCAGGAGTTTTATCGCAACGAAGTCTGGCGGACGGTCGGATACTCGTCGCTGGAAGATTTTCTACTGCGTGACTGGGAAGCAGGATTTCTGCGGCGAGACCCTGCGAACCTGTTATCGATGATCGAGACATGGATTCAGTCAGACATCAGTGATAACACTGTTTACGGCGGAGACCTTCAGCAGGCTCTGCGGAGGATCAGCGCCAGGACTTTGCTGATGCCTGGGCGTTCGGATCTTTATTTCACGGAAGATGATTGTCGTCTTGAAGCGCAGTATATCGCGAGCTGTCGCGTTGAGCCCTTGATTTCCGCGTGGGGCCATCGGGCCGGCAATCCTCTCAAGAGTCCAGCGGATGCGGACTTTATTCGCAATGCGGTCCATGAATTGCTTCAGCAGTAACACGCGTTCCGAGTTCACAGATGCGCACGACACAACGTCATTCCGCAGCATGTAAAACTCGGGCGATTTGGTTCATCATTTTGATACTCCGGGTTTTAGCTCTCCGAGGTTCTGCTCATGGCGTTGTCGCAGCGTGCTAAAGAATTGGGCATCCGCTATTTTCTGGTGTCGTATGCAGATCTTTATGGCGTCTCGCGAGCGAAACTTGTTCCGGCGCAGGTGATTGATGAGGTTGCTGAAGCGGGGGCTGCTTTCGCTGGGTTTGCAACCTGGCTGGATCTTACGCCTGCTGATCCTGACATCTTTGCCAAGCCTGACCCAAACAGCTTGATCCAGTTGCCATGGAAACCGGAAGTTGGCTGGCTGGCTGCAGATCTCTGGATGGATGGTCGGCCGCTGGCTCAGGCTCCCCGAAATGTCCTGAAACAGCAGATGGATGTCGCTGGGCAGTTGGGCTATGAACTCAAGACGGGCGTTGAGCCCGAGTTCTTCCTGTTGACCCCTGATGGAAAGGCGATCAGTGATCCGCGGGATGAACTATCGAAGCCTTGCTACGATCAGCAGGCGTTGACTCGCCGTTACGATCTGATTTCAAAGATCTGCGATTCGATTCAGGAACTTGGCTGGGAGCCTTATCAGAATGACCATGAAGACGCGAACGGACAGTACGAGATCAACTGGAAGTACTCAGACGCGCTGACGACGGCCGACCGGCAGATCTTCTTTAAGTACCTGGTGAAGACGCTGGCCGAACAGCACGGCTATCGCGCGACGTTTATGCCGAAGCCATTTTCACAGCTGACCGGTAACGGGTGCCATACTCATTTGTCGTTGTGGGCCAAAGGGACGAAGAACAATCTGTTTGCGGATTCGAGTGACGCCTGCGGGTTATCTGAAATGGCTTACCATTTTCTGGGCGGAGTTCTCCATTCTGCCGAAGCGTTGTGCGCGATCGTCAATCCGACCGTCAATTCGTATCGTCGACTACATGCGGCAACAACTACATCAGGGTCAACCTGGTCACCCAATCGAATCAGCTACGCTGGCAACAATCGAACTCACATGATCCGAATTCCGGAAGGTGGACGTGTTGAATTGCGGCTTTGCGACAACACTGCGAACCCCTATCTGTGTGCGGCTGCAATTCTCGCAGTAGGGCTGGATGGGATTCAGCAAAAGCGAGTGCCCGGAAATCGAAGAGATTTCAATGCTTACACAGACAAACTTCAATCCGAGGAGCTTCGCAAACTTCCTGAGACGCTGTTGGATTCCCTGAGATATCTCGAAGCCAACACTGTTCTCAATTCCGCACTGGGAGAACAGGTTGTACGCGCATTTCTGAAAATGAAGCAGGCCGAATGGCGTGAGTACAATAATCAGGTATCTGCCTGGGAGTTCCGTCAGACGGTTGATTGCTAAGCCAGCTGTCGTTGTGGCGGGTCATAACTGTCGTTGTTCAGTTTTTTGACCCAAACCTGTCATTGTGGGCCGTTCTCGACCGAGTCACGGCGGCTTCTATCGTGGCCTTTACCCGAACGTGTGGAGACTTCAAATCGGGCCGGTTTGCGTGGTTTGCAAAAACCGCACGGTGGGTGAACAGCACACAGCAGCGTCGCAATGTTTCAACAGCCTATTCACGCTGAATCCGACAACCCACAAAAGCCTGAAACTCAAATCTGCGAAATTCCGCGCGGATTGATTCATCGATCATGTTTCTCCATCGTGATTCGATCATCTCGGCGTCGTTATCTTGCATCTTCGGCTGGAGGACTTGTCTCCTCCGACAGACCGAGATGGCTAAATGGACGACAAGACATCCTCAAATCCGAGGTCTGCCTGCTGATCTACGAGCTTTTGATCCGGAGTCATCACATGCTGAATCATCGTCGTCTGCTGTCTGCTGTCACCTGCGTCGTGTTGTCACTCGCCGCTGTGGGAGTGACTTTAGACAGTTCATCCGAGCCTTCATCAGATACCATCATTGCCGCGCGGTATCATCTACGCCAGCATTCAAGTACGGCAAGCGGTCGCTTTGGTTTTCGCAGCAATCGCATGAGCCCTGCGAACCAGTCTTATCGCCAGCACATTGACCGTCCAAGTCCTGTTGGACCACACTATCTGCGCCCGCAGGAGAAGGTTGCCACGCGGCCAGCGAACGGCGTGCAGTCCTGAGACCGGGTGTTCTCTGACAGGGAAACCAGGAACCTGTCCTTCACGAAGGGAGATCGTCGAAAAGCTGCCATGGGCTGAGCCCATCGGGCAGTTGTGAATGGCAGTATGGCGCAGGCCGCTACTTGAAGGAAAAGATGTCGGCGGTCGGAAGTTCGCTGATAGATCTCAGGCCAAACAGTTTCAAAAACTTGCTGGTGGTCACATACGAGACATCCGTACGTCGACCACCAGTGCGCTGCAGCTCGACGAGTTGCAATCGCAACAGTTGCCGCAGCAGAGACATTGCGTTTGGGCGATCGATCGTCTCCATCGTTTCTTTGGCGACTGGTTGGTTCCAGGCAACGAAGGCCAGGATCTCCAGCACGTCCGGAGACAGCTTCACATCGCGCGGGCCAAGCCCGAATGTTCGCGTGGAGATATCGGAATACTCTTCCCGCAGCTCCAGTCGGTATCCGCCTTCGTTGAGACGGATTTCGTACGGTCGATTCTCGCGGGCATACGACTGGTTCAATGAGTCCACGAGCGAAACTGCGACTCGATTATCGACATCGTTTCCGATCAGCGAAGCCAGCTTCCTTGCTGTCAGAGCGACACTGCCGCCGACGAAGATCGCCGCTTCGATCACCTCACGAGGCGACACGCGGCGCACCCCATCGACGAGGACGGCATGGCTGGATGCTTCTGCCTCCGCGGCCGTGGACTTCAGATCCTCCGCAAGTTGCGAACCGATCGACAGGCCCTGAGCGACCTGCTCTTCGTCGCTTGAGTTTGTTGCAGCGCCCTCGGCAAAGTCGACGAACACCGTACCCATCTGCCGCTCGGCCGCATCCAGTGCTTCCAGAGCCTGACGATACGCCAGTTCGATGTCTTCGACAGCGAAGTCATCTTCCGGCATATCGTCGTCGTGCAGTGGAAGACCATCCAGGTCGTTGAGTTCGGCGGGTCCGTCCGTCATATCGAGCTTATTCGAAGTTCGCCTTGGAGAAGGCTGACATCAGTTTTCCAGCAAATCGCAGCAGTCCATGTTCCAGTGTCAGATCGCCGGTGACTTCGCCATCCTTAACGTAGAAATCAAGAACGATGCGATCTCCGCCGTTCTGGCATGAGGCAATTGCACGAGCGCGACGGCGAGCCCATTCTCGCTGAATCTCCTGCTCTTCAGGAGTCTTTCCCGGAAGATCTTTTTTGGCAGCCTCTTCGAAACGCTGAACCCACGGCAGGCAGTGAATTTCGAGATGAACCGGATGATTGGTGCTCTGTGGTGCTCCCAGCCCGGCGATGGTTTCTTTCAGCTTGTCTTTGCCGCCAATCCCGGACGCCAGCCAGACATGAGCTGGTCCGACACCAATGAAGAGATCTTTCTTGGCACCGAAGACTCGATCAACAAGATCGATGTAGCCTTCGGCCAATTGCACTCTGTGAATCGCTACGTCACCCTGCTTGTCCACATTCATCTCGACAAGGTTTCCCTTGCCGGCATTGGCCAGTTCTGGCAACACGGCGGTCAGGCTGCCGGCATCCGGTGCAGAGAATGCCCCGACTGATACAAAATCGCCTTTTCCGTCCGGCACAGATTCGACAAAGCCATTCATCCATCCCGCTTTAATGCTGCTGCGGATCACATCCAGAATTGACGAGGTCACCTTCAGCGACGTGACCTTTTCGGCTTCAGTTCGTTCTTTGGAGCCTTTGAGACGATCGGCCATGTCCTTCTCGGTCAACGCCAGGAACTCAAGGAAATTTGCTTGTCTCATCGGGTCGACTGGATGATTCAGGCGTCCTGACAGTGCTGAGCCTTCAAACTTCTTGATTCCTGCAAAAGCGTCTGGCTGGGTATTAATCTGATCGATTGCAGCGGCCAGAGATGTTCCCGGGATCGCATTCGCTGCTAACTTCAACGATGCGGTAGGTGCTCCGGGCGTCTTCTTGTCCATAACGAACGACAGGAATCCGCGTGCGATCTCACCGACAACTCGCTCGCCTTCGTCCATCTGCTGCTTTACGGCCAGCTTGCGAAGTTCAAATTCTGTCGCAGATTCTGAAGGTCGTTTCTGAATCGCTTCCATGCTGACTCGACGAACTTCGGCAAAGGCTTCCTTGCGATGTGCCTGAGCCGGAGCGCTGACGTCAGTGTTCAGAAGTTCCGCGGACATGTTGCCTTCGACTTTGTCGGTTGGCAGCACTGCCTTCAGAATCAGTTCTTTCAGGGCCGGCAGAGCCGTCTTGTCCGAAGTCAAAACCAAAGCTGCGTAACGCTCTGTCGAGAAAACTCGGATCCACCCGGACTCAGCGTCCTGGCTCAGCATAAACAACGTGACATCCTTGGCGTCGCGGGTCACTTCATAACCCAGCGATTCCAGGTTCTCACGAAACTCTTTGAACAGTTGCTGCTTGGCTGTCAGCGGAATCCAGATCAAAATTGTGTTTGGTTTAATCCCCGTGATCACGCTGACGTAAACAGGGCGTACATCATCAATGCCGATAGCAAACGTATCGATATACCCCTTGATGTTTTCCCACTGAGTTTGTTCAGCTGGCAAGGTCAGGTCGATCACAGACTTCAGGTCTGACTTCAACGAGCCAAACCCGGGATGTGAGATCGTGATTCGTGCGTCTTGAGGTGTTTGTGCTGCGACTGAGGAGATGGTAAGGATTGCGGTCGCCAGCAACAGTGCCAGATGATGTAGAATCTTCATGCGTTAATCACCGAATGGTCGAGTGGGATTCAGGTGTGACTTCGTGTTTAGCAAACTCAGTGTCAGGCTCTGAATTTGAATCACTCTGTAGCACCGAACAGGGAAAGGGTATTGAAGTTCTGATCCGCCGTTAGCTCGCCGGGAATAACTCCGTTCGTCAGAACTCCCAGTGTGCCAAGGGCGCGGGGCTAGTCCCGCAGCTTCTCGATTCTATCTGAACAAGGCAAAACGGGTAAAGGCAGGTTGGGCAATAAGATGGGATGAAGTTTCGATCGAGCCGGCCGAACCTCTGTAAAAGCCTGGTCATAACGGCAGGAATAGCAACTCTTGCTTATGGCAATCGAACACCGTGGGGTCAGGTTTGCTGCGTCCTACCTGCTGAGAACACTGTTTCGGAGCTCGGTGGACTGTTAATGGCAGAGTTTTGCGCTCAGTAGCAGACTTGTCCGCCTACAGTTTCTATCGGAATGCCTTGGCTGGAGGCAGAGCACTCCCGCAACTGAGAGTTGCACTCACAAAACCGGGCACTTGTGGTAGACGCTTTTCTCCGTGATTCCGGGACTACTGCGGGAGCCAGTCCCGATTTTGTTGGGCGTGCCAGGGTTTCACCGCGCCGATCCAATACTTCTTTCTTCAATTGAGAACTTCTGCAACACCCTTCTCTCAGGCTGAGCAAATCAATTTGCACAGTGTGTCGGAGGCTGGCCGAGCATTTTGTCAGGTGTTGCGATATCTTCCACTGTCGTCGCTGGCTGTGTCTGGGGGGGCCGGCGAAACAGTTTTCCAGACGGAAGTGAGCTTTATATCCTGAGCGAATCGCAATAACCTCGGGCTTCGAATTGCCCCCGTATGTGAGATGCCTGAGTTGTTGAAAGTCGAGACTATCCCTTGAGGGCAGCCCCTGGCGACTGGAAGCACTTTCCGGTTAAGTAGAGGATCAACTCCTGCGGTCGCCATGTCCCAATGATTCCAATAGACAACT
>CANHVD010000128.1 GCA_947463775.1 Planctomycetaceae bacterium
GCGTTTGTTTATCGACGCCTTCCTGCCAGCGATGCTCCTGTTTAACGTCGGATGCGGCGGTGGGGACGAGGCGGCCACCGATTCTGCGGCTCCAGCGGATGCCGCTGCTGCAGGTAGTGCGGCGCCTGGCATGCCTGCGGGCGACCCCGCCGCACCGGGAATGACGCCGGGAATGACACCGGGAATGACACCGCCAGCCGGAGCGGAAGGCGGTGCATATGCTGGCGCGCCGGGGCAAGCAGCAGGAATGGTCCCCGGTTCAGCGTATCCGGGGGCGGCTTATCCTGGAGCTGAACCGGGCTCCGCGTATCCCGGGGCAGCAGGAAATACTCAGCCTCAGATTCCGTCGCGGCCGGAAGACGTTGCAGCATGGACTGATGAGCAGCTTGTTGATGCCGTTCACGAACGAGATCCAAAACTGCTGAATGCAATTGATAGTCGAGTGAAGTCGTCGCCGGGTGACCCCAAGGTGGCGGAAATGCTCACAAGCCTGTTGATGGCACTGGCAAATCCTCGCGTTCCCGCTTCACCCAATCCGCAGGGCGGAGCGGCCGGTTATTCAGGTGATCCAGCAGCAGGTTATCCCGGAGCCGCCTACCCGGGCAGCAACGGTGCCGCCGCGCCGGGAATTACGCCGGGAATTACGCCGGGCATGACTCCGGGCATGGCGCCAGGAACAGTTCCGGGTGCAGGCACTCCGGCTTTGCAGGCAACGCCGCCAGCTCAGGGTTCAATTCAACAAAGAAAGCGGGACGACCTCGCCGTTGACTCTATCTCCCTGATGTTCCTCGAATCGGCCACTGCGTATTATCAGGGTGGCGGAGTCGGAGCGATGGCAGGGAAGAACATTCCAGGAGCCGTCGGCGCATCGGCACAGAATCCCGCCAACGCGGGTGCAGCAGGTGCTCAGAGTGGTTCCGCTGCTGCGATGCCTGATGCCGCTATGTCTGCAGGGGCTCCAGCGGGTTATGTTGGTGGAACGGCCGCAGGCTATCCAGGCGCAGAATATCCTGGAGGAGCCTATCCGGGCGCGCAGCCCGGAATGCCCGGTGCCGGTGGCGCTGTTCAGGGCAAATTGGCAGAGTTTCAATTGATTGAACGGATCGTGGACGGACTCATTCAGAATGGTTCTCCCGGAGCGTGGCAGACGATTTATGGGATCGCGGCTCAGACGGTAAAGACGCCACTCCCGCCGGGATCCGGTGCGGAACTTGTTGCTCACGGCCTCTACCGAAATATTGACAGCAACCCTACGATGATTGAACCTATTCTGCTCTCCCTGATTGACGGCTCAGCGCAGTTGCCGCCCGAAAGTCGATCTGCAGCATTAAGCGTTACTGCTCAGATTTCCGGGCTTGCCGCAGACAAGTTGACGGGATTCCGGCCATTGTTGAGTCCCGCTGCAGGAAGCGGACAGTTTGGTATGCCGGGTATGCCCGGCGCTGGAATGCCGGGTCAGGCCGCAAATTCTTACCCCGGCGCTGAGGGCCAGGCCGCTGGAGCCGGAGTTGGAGCTGCGGGATATCCTGGTGCCGCTTTTTCGGGAGCAGCAGGAGCCGAGGGCTATGCTGGAATGCCGGGCGGAGCAATGCCGGGAACTGGTATGACCGGAGCCGCTCCAGGTGGAATCAATGCTGTTGGAAAACCGCTCATTTCTGATGCTGCTCTGATGCGTGCCGCCAGTTTTCTTTGGGGGCCGAAATGCGTCGATGCCCTGGTGAAACAACTGGAGGCTTCCAGTGATATCGGGCTCGCCAAAGGATTTGTCGGGGGAGGCGACTTTGTTCGTATCGCAGCTTCGGTTCCGAACGATCGAGTTCGCAAGGCGCTGGCTGGCTTATTCGAGAAGACGGCACCGGCGAGTGTAGCCCAACTTGGTCTCACGGGGTTCTTTTCGACATCCGTTCATGATCCTGGAATGTTGATCTCACTGAAGTCTCTGCCGAGGGCAAAGCCGACTCGCACGGAGGCCGCTCAGGGCGTGCCGTTGGATGGCTGGGCCACAGCGAGTCTTGAGGTTGTGTTGTCTCTTCGTGATCGCATGAGAGCGCTCTCGACAACACCAGGAAAGCTGACGCCGGTGACAGAGAATCTTCCGATCCGACTGCATAAGAACGCCGTGGCTGAATTCTACGGTGTGCTGACTCTGCCAGGACCTGAGGGATCGGCTCTGAATGAATCCGCACCATCGCCGACAAAGATCTATTACGCCCGCACATCGTTCTCGCCTGAGAAACCTAAAGACCAACAGGATCTTGCCGATCATTACGAGTCTCGGGCAACTGGAATTAAGCGAGCCAGTGAATCGAAGGGCGTTCTTTTGTGGATCGACGGTTTCAAGGCGACTCAGACCGGATCAAAACGCACGGCAGACGTGCTTGTTCAAGCATCAACTGGTGGCGGTGGCGTTGGTTTCGCTGCGGGCGGATATGGAGAATCAGGTGCTCCCGGAGCCCCAGCTGGATACGGTGCTCCAGCCGGCGGTGCAGCTTCCGGAGCGTTCACCATTGAAATCATTGTTGTCGAAACCAGTGATGCAAAAGTACCTGCTGCTGATGACGCAAAAGCGGAAGCCGCTGCAAAGAAATGAGTCTGCTTTTTGCCGTTTGGATGCCGATGGGACTGAGCGATCAGCCTCAGAGAATGGCGCACGAGGTCTCTCGTTTTGCAAAGACCAGTGTCTTTGCGGCTGGCTGCGAATCTGGGCCAACGCACGATGTTCGTCTTTAGTCGCTCTGTTTCGCAGACCGCGATCGGAATGCACCGCTTGAAGCCAGGCTTGCGATCAGGGCCAGCATTGCACTGGTGACCATTGACGTTAGCAACAGTGAGTAGTCGCCGGTCGAACGGATTTCGAAGCGAATATGCATGATCGTACCGAACGTCAGCCAGATCATCAGATTTACGAACTGTGCTATCAGGATTGCTTGCGTGCCCGAGGAACGTCGTCCCAACAGCCAGCCAAAGGTGACGGAAAGAACACCACTCAACAACAGGTTTGCAATTGCAAAGACATTGAGCCCTCTTACTTTTGGTGACGAATCATGAAGCGTGACCATCACCAATGTCATGACGGCATCAATGAAAGGAGCAGCAACAATCCACTTCCAGACCGAGCCGCGTGCAGCCGTAACGGGATCAACTACGCCCCGCTCGTGAATTTCCGGAGCGACGTACGGATTGAACGCAAATGGATCGTCCTGCGAATCGATCATGCGAGATCCTGTGAAGGCGACTTCGTCTGGGCGCATGAAAACGCCCGCAGAGAAATTCTGCGGGCGTCTGTTTCTCATTCTATTTGAGATTTCAAATTTGAAATTTCAAATTGTTCGGGACGAATTAGTGGCCTGCAACAGCGGCGATACCTTCCAGGAAACCCTGAAGCTGACGGCTGCGTACAGGATGCTGAAGCTTGCGTACGGCCTTGGCTTCAATCTGGCGAACTCGCTCACGAGTTACCTTGAAGATGCGGCCAACTTCTTCCAGCGTGTAGGTGTAACCGTCGCCCAAACCGTAACGCAGCTTGATGATTTCGCGTTCACGGTAAGTCAAAGTCTTCAGGACAACGTCGATTTTGTCCTTCAGCATTTCTGACGCCGCGTTGCTGACCGGGCTGTCGTTGCCACGATCTTCCAGGAAGTCACCAAATGCACTGTCGTCGCTTTCGCCGATCGGCTTATCAAGACTGATTGGCTGGCGAGAAATTCTCATGACTCGACGAGCTTCATCAATTGGAATATTGGCCACTTCGGCCATTTCTTCAACGGATGGTTCGCGGCCAATTTCCTGCAGAAGAACTCGAGCGGCTGCTCGCAACTTGGTCATCGTTTCAATCATGTGGACAGGCACACGAATCGTACGAGCCTGGTCTGCAATCGCACGAGTAATCGCCTGACGGATCCACCATGTCGCGTACGTCGAGAACTTGTAACCGCGGCGGTATTCGTACTTGTCGACCGCTCGCATCAGGCCAGTGTTGCCTTCCTGGATGAGGTCGAGGAAAGTCATGCCACGATTGCGGTACTTCTTGGCGATCGACACCACCAGACGCAGGTTGCCTCCGGAGAGATCTCGCATGGCCTTGTCGTATTCGCCGTGTCGCTGCAGAATGGCCTGCATCTGAGTGGCCATTGACTCCGGCGTTTCGCGAGTCAACAGGATCAGATCGTCAAGTTCCTTCTGCAGGTGTCGGCGTTCATCGCCAGCCGATGTCAGATTTCGCAGGCTGGAGATCTGTTCGTGCAGCTCCATCATGCGATTGGAAATCTGTTCCAGACGCTTCATGCAGGGCTGCAGGCGCTGAGTTCGCAGGCTCAATTCTTCCAGCAAAGTCACACAGCGGCGACGGCGTTCAGCCATTCGATGCTGAATGTCATTGCGTTCAGATGCGGGCAGGTCAGTGGCCAGTTTCGCGTAGTCTTCCACATCACGTGTGCGAATGTTCTCAATCGTAGCCAGGTTGAAAGGCATACGGCCGAGGATCTGTTCCTTCTCCAGGCTTTCGGTCATGGAAACTTTGATCGTACGATCGAACGGAAGTTCTCCGCGATGCACTTTGATCAGTGTTTCGTGGCAGAAGTTCAGAGCGAACTCGTTGCTGAGCAGAGCACGGCGGAAGCGGCGACGAGTGACTTCGATCTGCTTTGCGAGGAAGATTTCTTCGTCACGCTTCAGGAGAGGAATCTCGCCCATCTGGCTCAGGTACATCCGAATCGGATCTTCGGTGCCGCGTGAGTCGTCATCGATACGAATTTCCGGCTTACGTTTTTTGCGAGTGGCCAGCGGTTCGGAAGCAACTTCCTTCACCGGATCAACCACCAGCGGCATGTTGAGTTCTTCGAGATAGATGATCAAGTGATCCAGGAAGAGCGGATCGGTAGCTTCATCAGGCAGATAGGAATTGACCTGGGAGAAGAAAAGATGGCCCTGCTTGATTCCGGTTTGGATCAGGCTTCGCAGGCTTTCATCGAGGCATTGCATAGGAGTGTCTCCGAGGAATACTTTTTCGACTGATTGATTCGTAGTGTGAGACTTAGCGTCAATTCATTTTCAATTTGAAATTTCAAATCTGAAATCTCAAATGACAGGGATCCGATTCTCTAATGGCAGTTGGCTGCTATTTCATTTCCGTAGGATTTCCCATCTGACTTTGACGAAATTTGTGAAGGCGTCGAAGTGCGTCTATTGTCCCGTCGTCGAGTATGCTCATGGACTGTGCCGGTTGAGCCAATAATTGTTTCGACACGAGGTTCAGTCGTTTTTCTCGCCGTTCCAGAATGGGGCGGAGGACCCGTTCCAGATGCGATGGTGCCGAAACACCACCGGCTTTTTCATGAGCGTTCGGCTGATCGTTCATGAGTCTGAAGATTCCTTTCTCCTCGGCCGAATCCACCACCGCGTTGATCAGGCTCAGAAGATCCGAGTCTGATTCAGCCGCAATGATCATTCGACCCAACTCCGGAAGGTCTCCGTCTTCCTTCCAGACATCAATGCACAAATCCAGCAGCCGCTGGTGTCGCGCATTCTCAAAATCATCTGCCCCGATCTGGTGCCGGATGACATCAATCGATTCAGGACAAGTTAAGATGATCTCCAATACCTCCCGTTCTGCACGTTCGAGGGCATTTTCGACTCGGGTTTTCAATTCGACGGGTTGCCTTTCGGCATCACGTCGTGTGAACCCCTTTTTCTGTGTCTGACCCCGCAATTCTTTCAATTGCTGGCGAGCCATCCGTTCATCTACCTGGACACGCCCGCAGACATTCCGAAGAATCATATCTTCTCGAATACTGCCAGCCAGCCCTTGTGAGGCTGCCAGGAACTCCATCATCTGATTCAGAACCTGCTGACGACCAGCAATCGTATTGATGCTGATTCGCTGCAGGATCGAGTGCAATTTGTATTCCCACGCCTCACTGGCTGATGCCGTAAGGGCATAGAATTCTTCTGACGTGTGATCTTCCAGATAGTCCGCCGGATCCTTACCCGACGGGACGCTCAGGATTCTCAGGTCCAGATCCTCGGCCAAAAACCGTGAAATGGATCGCTCTGCGGCATCCTGCCCTGCTTTGTCCGAGTCATAAACCAGGACAACTTTTTCTGCGAATCGCCGCAGAAATCGTACATGATCTTCGGTCATTGCTGTCCCGAGTGTGGCGACAGCGTTGGTGACTCCCGCCTGATGACAGGCGATGCAGTCCATGTATCCTTCAACAATTATGGCCGTCTTGCTGCGTCGAATTGTTTCGCGAGCCCGATCGAACGCATAAAGTGTTCGACGCTTATGAAAGATTGTACTTTCCAGACTATTCCAATATTTCGCATCACTTTCGATGTTGCCCCCCGGCAACACTCGTCCTCCGAATGCAACCGGTCGGCCTCTCTCATCAATGATGGGAAAGACCAAACGACCGACTAAATTGTCAAAGTATCCAGGACCATTGTTTCGCTCCTGAATCAAACCGGCCGCTACCAGTTGAGCTGGTGTAAAGCGTGCTCGAGCCTGATCAAGAAACCAGTTCCAGTCTTCCGGGTGATACCCCAGTCGGAAGTTCCGTACAGTATCTTCCGACAGTTTTCTCTTTTTGACGTACTCTCGGGCGTTCTCTGCCTTCGCGCTGGTTCGCAGCGTTGAATGCATGAGATTGACAGCCCACTCGACAACCGCGAGCGAATCGGTCTTTTTGAGCTGATTGTCTGAAGTCGCTTCATCACGCTTCTTTTTGGGAACCTCCAGCCTCGCTCGGCGAGCTAAAGACTCCATCGCTTCCGGGAACGGAAGCTTCTCTATCTCCATGACCCAGCGAAAACAATCTCCGCCCTGGTCACAGACCCAGCACCGATAAGTTTGACGATCCGGATAAACGTGAAAAGAAGGATTCTTGTCGTCGTGAAACGGACATAATCCAATAAAATCACGTCCTCCATGAATTGGCTTCAGAGAAACAGTTTCAGACACCAGATCCACAAGATTGGTGCTGGACCGAACCAGTTCCTTGAAGTCATCTCCAAAACCAACCACAGTGAACTCCGACGTCGATCTCCGACAGTGAACCCAAACGAGCGATCCGTCAGACAGTCGGAACCACTTTGTTCTTGTCCCTGCAGTTCATTCCTCAGCGCAGCGAAGAACGCGGCGATGAATCACGGGCTACGGGGAACTATTCAAAACAGCGGGAGCTTCAATCTTGCTCAACCACTGAGACTTCCAATGATCAACAAAGGACTTTTGATTAGTGACGCCTGGAGCATGCATCCTGAACTCCCCTGTCTGGCGTCGGGCAATTCTAGCCGCGATCCGTTGGCGGTCAAGGACTTCGGTCGAACTCGCCGGGTGAAACACGACCCCTCCAACTCCCGCAGAGAACAACGGGGAAGGTCTTCTTTCGAGGCTTCTTCGGCGTGCCGAGCAGACTTTCTCAGACCCGCATGCCAGGCGATTACGGCAGAGTTTCCCTGAGAGATCCGCGGTTCAGTGAGATCTCCCAAACTGTGGAATTTCTTCGAGAAGCCGTTTGACGCCTGAGAATGCGGCCTTTTGACGATTCTGTGACTGCGGAAAACTGGTGTGCTGTTCCACATCCAGGTGGGCGGGATCGCTCACAAAATTGGGAAGTTTCCGCAAGTCAGGGTACTGAACCCGCGAGCGGCAGGGCGTCAGCCCTCCGAGTTCATCCCTGTCTGCTTTCAGTTACTTGCCCATCACGAAAAATCGCAAAGACTCGGATAGCTTGACGCTGGACCGCTCGCCGCACTGAAACGGAGCACTTGCGAAGCCTCGGAGCAGGAAATAGAGTGTTCTTCTGTTTCGTTCTGGGGGGGCATCATCGCAAATTGGACCAACAAGTTTAGCGTGTTTGGTGAATTCTCTGCACGCGAAGTCGAACCAACGTACGCCTCCACTCATCGATCGATTGACTTTATTCAACTCCCCAGCAAGGACCGGAGTCTGTCTCACTCCTTAACCGGCGCGCCAAGCCGTCGTTAAGCGGACGACTCTGACAAGATATCACCGATGATTGCTTTTACCTGTGGGAGTTGTGGTCAGGCTTACAAGGTAAAGGACGAGTTTGCAGGTAGACAAACGAAGTGCAAAAAATGCCTCGCTAAGATAAAGATTCCCGAGCTGCCCGTCGCGACAGAAGAAGAGCCCGACGAGTATTCAGAAGACGACGCGAGTAACTCCACCGCTCATGGCACGGACTCATACGGCACCGATTCATACGGCGAGAGCTCATACGGCGAGAGCTCATACGGCGAGAGCTCATACGGCGACGACGCTTACGACGACGACGCTTACGACGAGGATTGTTCCGAACCTGGTGACGATCACCCCGCGCAACTGCCTCCTCGGAAGAAGTCTGGCACGCGAAGTCAGTACAAGAACGCCCCCTCAGTCCACAAAACGCGAACATCAGATCGTACTGCCGGTAGTTTTTCACTTCCGGTGGTCATAACGATCGTAGCACTTGGGTTTATGATCATTCTGAACGTGGTCGACTGGTACTTCACGGTTATGTACCGGAATCCGGAACTCGAAGAGAAATACCATGCCATTATCGCCACCATCACAAGCTTCCGTGCAGGAGCGTGTGTGGCAAGTGAGCTGTTCGGGATCGTGATCATCGTGCGACGGCTGTCGACAGGACAGAAGTTGATGTACGGGCTGACATGGGCCGGATTATGTCTGCAGCTGACACATCTTGGAACATTTCTCAAGATGCCTGCAGACTACGTGTTGTACGTGCTCTTCCTCGGAATTCTGATCTCGCGTATCGTGGTTTTGCTGTGCCAGTACACAGAAGAGATGAGCCTGCACTTTCAACAGGCCGGCGAGACGCAATTCCCGGCTTCAATCCGCCTGAGTCGAACCTGCGTTGGAATCCTGATCGGGCTTGCCATCCTCAGCCCTGTGCTGCTGCTTGCTGGTGAACACTTCCATCATCTGCGACTCAGTTATCCCGAAGCGGCCGTGCCCTTCGGACTCTTGTTGGTACGCATTCCGTTATTGATCTTGAGCTTCCGCGCGGTTTCATCCGGATCGCGTACAAGCACTTTGATCTGTGCCGTGATCATTGCATGTCTTGTCGTCGTAGACGTACTCTCCGGGATCGCTTCCAGCGGAGATCTGTTGGGGTACGAATCGCAAGTCTTTTCGTCGGCAATGGCTACGATTGGAGTCTTCTTTCTCTGGTCGCTGATGCAGTCTGACGCACGAGAGTATCTGTGTGAGCCAGTTGACCTGACGACGGTTCGCGGCTTTTCGCTCAGCCCAATCGTGGCGACTGTCCTGACTGTCGTCGCCTGTTGTGAAGGTGTCTGGGGAATTGCCTTCACCTATTCCTATCGACAACCTGCCCCCAGTATCGCACTCCCATCGACAGAGAAGTTTGAACAGATCGGAACTGCCCTGAATGCCTACGTGCTTCAACACAAGCAGTTCCCTTATGCTCAGCAAAAAACGGGATTAAGCTGGCGCGTGCATCTGCTTCCTTTCCTTGGCGAGGAATCACTCTATGCCCGCTTTCAGCTGAACGAACCGTGGGACAGTGAACACAACAAGGCACTGCTGGAGGAAATGCCGGATTTGTATCGAGCTTCAAAGGATCCGTGGGATTCGACAACCACTCGATTCCAGCTGGTCACCGGACCGACGGCAGATTCCGGTCTGATCTTTTCACCCCAGCAAACACTCGCTCCGAATGCCATCCCGGACGGTGCACAGAACACGATGATGATGGCTTTGACTGCGTCGGATCGCGGTGTTCCATGGACGGCACCACAGGATATGTTGCTGAAAGAGCGGACCATTTCTCAATGCATTGGTCCGTTCGACGACGCTGGACTGCAGTTTCTGACTGCCGATGGCAAGTATCATCATCTACAATACGGATTACCGTCTGCAGCGCTGGCTGCTCTGACGACAGTGGCCGGCGAAGAAGACGTACAGATGGATAAAATGACGGCCTTTCAGGGGCAAAATACAGATAAGAACAGCGAAGATCCTGTTTCTCGATACTTTGATGAACTGAAGAAGAAAGCTGCAGAGCAATACCAGAAACGTGAGAAGGAACGAATCCTCAAGGAACAACTGGCTGCAAAAGCTGCGGTTCGAATTCGTGTCGAGATTCCTGCAGAGAGCAATCTCCCGTTGTTCGCGAGGAATTTCGTTCTGATCCACAGCGACATCTACCCTCCTCGTGTTGGCATCTACATGAGTCAGTTTGATGGACGCTCCTACTTCATGGTAATGGACCGGCAACTCGGGGAGTCTATTGAAGTGGAACTTTTCCCCGGTACCGCCGAGAGCAGAAAAGTGGCTGCAAAAAGGCAGAATGAAGCCGTGATCGTTGATGAGCAAATTCCACCGCCGGTCAAGTGGCAATGGAAACGCGGACAACCGTCCCGAAAAGCTTTTGGGCTTACGAACTCAACCAACGACAACGCTGACGTTGTGCTGAAGTTTCAGGAGATTCCCCTTACCAGCCCCATTCCTTTTGCAAACACAGGGATGGTTGCACTGAGTGAGAATGGCTCAACGATCGGTGTTTTCGAACAACAGACTCTGATCGATGCCGAACGTGTGCAAAGGGATTTTGGCGTCTCCGCCACAATATTCATGATGCCCCCAGGCAACAACGTCGTAGACGTTTCGGCGGACGCAAGAAAGAAGTCACTTCGATTCACAGTCCACGTTCGTCAACGTTTCGAGATCGCCAAGACTCCTCTGTCTCTCTACATCGGTGAGGTTTCGCAACTGGCGCAGTCGGGTAAGCTTCCCGAAGATCCTGAACAAAAGGTCTCTGAAAAGATGACCCGTCTCGCGCTCACACCGGACTCTGGCAAACAGCATCCGTGGGAGATGCGGCTCGAGGCGACCGTTCGAGCTTCAGGCGAACTGAATCTCAAAAGTTCACCTTTGATGTGTCAGCTCGGCTGGACAGGGGCAGACGGCAAGGAATACTTAACGCCCGTCACTATTTTCGGAGGAGAAGAATTGACTCCAGTCAGCCTTCGCTACGATCCCGTATCACTCTGGGAACATTTTTCCGAAAGTTCCTCAGTGACATCGACGGTGACGTTTGAGTCAATCGCGATACCGGATCAACCCTGACACGGCCGTCATCATTTGTTGCAGACCACACAGCATGCGACTTATGTTTTTGATCGGAGCAAGCTCACCAAACAGCGTTGGAACGTTGACATGCCACAAAACCAAAGACCGTTCAAACCTGTAAAGATCGGCGTGATCGGTCTCGGGCGATTCGGCCGACTTCATGCGTTGACGCTGTCCGCATTGGCAGAAGCCGAATTGGTTGCCGTTGTTGCGCGGCGGCAGGA
>CANHVD010000129.1 GCA_947463775.1 Planctomycetaceae bacterium
GATAATGCTGAGATCGCGATCCGTTAACGAGATAGCTCCCCCGGGAATGGCTCCGGACATGAGTTCCGCCTGACGTTCCTCGCGATTGTCCTTCACGCCGAGGCTGGTCAGGATCGCTCCGCCGGCAACCGCATAGTTGTGACCTTTGAGGGATCCGCGGCCTTCAACATTCTGTTCTTCAAACATGCGGGTCTCGAGCAACCAGCCACCTTTGAGGCTTTTGGCATTACTGTTCGGTGGCAGCGCGACGCGAACGTCGAACCGCTGACCTTTCCTCACCATGGCGGGCAGGTAAGCCGTGACGACAACCATCGCGGTGTCACGTGATGCGAGAATCTTCTTTGAGTCCTTCACGCCACGCCGATTCATCTCGTTCTGCAGCTGAGTTCGCAACGCAGACGGCGAAGGATCACCACCAGTCCCGTTCAGTCCAGTGACAAGACCGACTCCGCGGAGCACGATCATCGTATTACCCTGAACGCTCATATATTCCAGGAGCAAGGGTGTATCGATGTGGTTGCCGAAATCGTTATCTTCGTCCTTGTCACGTTTCTTCTTCTTGCTTTTGCTTTCCTCTTCCTCTTTCTTCTCGTCCGCTTTCGAAAATCGACTCGCCATCATGGCCGCACCTGGCATCGACATCAGCCCGGACGCGCAGCCGCAGAACAGCGAAGAAATCAGCAGGCAGCACAGCGGTGCCCTGAGTATCGCGAGAATGGATTTGTCGAATTGCGAAGGAGGCGCAGAGGTGCGAAGACCTTCAGCAGCAGGAGGCTGGGCGAGTTTCGACATGGGAAAACTCCGTCGACACTGGAAAATGACGACTGTCAGGAGATTTGCAGGACATTTCGCCCGCGCATGGAAATCCGAGCCTGCGGATAGCAGGTTAAGGACTCATGAAACAGGAAAAATCAGGAAGGGCGCACCGACATTGTGGATGCTGCTGTCGCAGTTCCTTCAATGCTAATGCCGTTATTGACAGGACAGTAACCACTCGAAGCCCTGATGCTCGGAGAGTCATCAGTGGTCGAACGATACTGCGGGTTAAGAAGGGAAAATAAAGCAGATGATCGCTTCGACGGTGTTCAATTCCCTGAAAGGGAATAGACAGTCTGGCATTTCAAACGCTGCACAGATCAAAGTTTCTCGAAGATCTGATTGCCGGCAGTGGATCAGTGGTCAGTTCTGATCACACTGCCGAACCAGATTTCTCTCGGTGAACCACAAGTCAACAGAGGGAGGACGCCCCGGATGGCCGTCTGATTGGAAAGACGGTTACCGTTTTATCTGTCGGAATTGGGATGACTCACAACTTACACCGGGATGAAGCGAAGTTGTCAGCTCAACGAGGACTTTGTTTGTGCAGAGTCCTGCTTTGAGGAGAAATTAGTCTGTGCTGGCTTGTGGCGTCAACGCGATTCAGGCGTCTCTGTGGTGCCATTGTTGAAGACACGAGCGACAAGCGTTTCAGTTCGGCAGGAAGTGCGTCGTGGACGACCGGAAAAGCAGATGCAATCGCTGTAGAATCGATCTTTCGGCAAAAAGTGCCGCTCAATGAGTTCACAAAAGGGGGGGGCGGTAATCAATCGCCAAATAGCCCGAAGGGTGGTCCGCACGTTTGGTTCGTGAACGCTTTTCTGATCCAACGAAAAAAGGCAGAGCCATACGGCTCTGCCTCATCGTGTTCTTCTATTCGTTCTGATCCTGAACGAATTACTTGTAAGTTTCGCCTGAATCGCTGCAAACGATGCTCATGTTGCTGTCGCAGTCGCAGGTGTCAGCTCGGTCATTGTAAGACGCACCATAAGTACGTGCCTTCGTGTTGCCGCTGTTCTTGTAGCTGGCAAAACCAGAAACCTGGTAAGACTGATCCAGATTACCGAACGCACTGGACAGGTCGCTCAGTTCGGCCACGATTGAACACTGCAGTTCAACCAGCCCAACGATCATTCCAAGAACCAGAATGGTTGCAATCAGAACCAATTCTGCTGACAGGATAACACCGCATTCGTCGTTCCACAGAGTCTTCAACATTTCTCTACCCTCTTTTTGCATTCCGAGCATTTTTGAAAGAACACGATCCCGCCAACGGTGATCGCATAGAAAATCCCGACTCAACCTGCTTCTGACACCCGGTCACTCCGATGGAGTCAGCCAGGTCTTTGCATTGCGAAGTTGTTTCAGATCTGGATTTCACTTAGGCAGTTTGCATGCCATCCTCGCGCCGAGCTTGTGTGTTGTTGACTGGCAACAAAGCCCTTTCGATCGGTCGCGGATGGAGTAGAAAGCGCGTCGAAAGGCCAATTCAGAAATTTGCGGAATGGCCTGTGTTGTCAAAAGTCAACATCGCGTCGTTCAGAGGTTTACAAACCGTCACGACACAATGTCAGTCTTAGCGCTGACACGTATGAATTCTGTGATGCCGGAGCGCAACAGCGAGATCTCTGTCATTGCCAGACCGGTGTTTCCTCGTCACTGACGTATCGCTGCAGGATCTGATTGGGACGGTATCGATTCTTGTAGTTCATCGATCCGCAGTCCTGAATATAGTAACCCATGTACAGCCACTCCCGTCCGAGTGCTCGGCCTTCCTCAATCTCACGCAGCACGGAATAGGTGCCAAGCCCGTCGCTGCGAAGTTCGGGATCGTGGAAGAAGTAAATGCTGGACATCACGTTCCGAGTCATATCGACCAGGCCAAGTCCGATGAGTTTTCCATCACGGCGATACTGAAACTCTCGCGCGAATGAAAAACTCCCATCGATAAACGAATCGAAATAATGAGCGGCATCGATTTCTCGAAACGGCCACTGACGACGATGGTGCATGTCGAGATGATAGCGGTTATAGAGTGACAGATGCTCGGGGCTGACCGTCGGTCTCTGGATGATCAGTTCTGTCTCTTCAATCCCGGTGCGAATCCGTCGCTGGCTTTTGGATGCCTCAAATTCGCTCAGGACGACTCTCAGGCTTTGGCAGGCCGAGCAGGCCGCACATGTTGGACGAAACAGTGTCCTGCCGAATCGACGCCAGCCTCGCGACAAAAGCTGCTCGTAACGAGCCTCCGTTAACTTGTAGGCCAGACGATACGTCATTTTCGCGGTTTGGCCCGGCAGATAGGAGCAGGGCGTGGGAGTTCCTTCGATTTCCAGCTCTCCGGAAGGCTCGTCGCGTGATAAGTCGTCGTTGACCATAGTAAACTTTCCGAAACGACATCGCTGGTTTCGGGCTGTTGAGTAAGAGAGACTGCCGAGACACCAGAAAGACTGATGCCGCTTTTGAATTGTTGGACGATCGCCAGAATCATTCTACTGACTGAGCTGATCGCCTTCTGAAATCGTCCGAATTGAATGAATTGAAATGAACGAAACTCTGAAGAACGCTGTCGACCTGCTGCTTCTAAGGCAAGATCTCACCGATGCCGACGCCTGCCAGTGCATCGGCGCGATCATGGATGGACAATGTGATCCCGTCGATATTGCCTCCTTTCTGACAGCCATGGCCTGCAAAGGTCCGGTTGCCGATGAAATCGTCGGGGCCGCTCGTGCGATGAGACGGCGAGCTGCCCCGATTGTCACATCGCGTCAGCATCTGCTGGACACCTGCGGAACCGGTGGAGATCGCCTGCATACATTTAATATCAGCACGGCGACAGCAATCCTGGCGGCGGCCTGCGAAGTTCCCGTCGCGAAGCATGGCAATCGCAGCGTTTCCAGTTCCAGTGGATCTGCGGATGTGCTGGAAAGCCTGGGCGTAAATATTTCGTTGACTCCCGAAGCGGCTGGTCGCTGTCTTGACGAAGTCGGCATCGCCTTTTGTTTCGCACCATTGATTCACGGAGCGATGAAGCATGCCGCACCAGTCAGAAAACAACTTGGCATCCCGACGATCTTTAATCTTCTGGGGCCTCTGACAAATCCTGCCGGCGCAGAATATCAATTGCTGGGAGCAAGCTCGTTTTCTCGCGCGGAACTGCTGGCCTCTGCGTTGGCCGCGTTGGGGGGGCGGCGTTCGATTGTCGTCTGTGGCAACGACGAACTGGATGAAGTGTCACTGTGGGGCACAACTCGAGCATTCGAAATCCATGGTGGGCAAGTGACGCTTCAGACGTGGACGGCCGACTCGTTCGGATTACCGGAATGCTCCGTGGATGCACTGCGAGTCAGCTCGGCGACAGAAAGCGGAGCAGTGATTCAGTCGATCTTCCGAGGTACAGCTCCAATCCCCGCGTCTATGGTTCTGGCGAATACGGCCGCAGCGTTGTTAGCGTGTGAACGAGTGACTGACCTGAAAGCGGGAGCAAAAATTGCCTCCGATGCAATTCACTCCGGAGCAGCTCTGAAAACTCTGAATCATCTGATCGAATGGACGCAGGCTCAGAAGCAGAGCTGAACATGCTGGTCACGCCGAGAAAGAAAATCGGTGGTTCGAATCTTAAAGCAGGACTGAGAATTAATGTCATCGGATTCTCCGCAGTCCTCAATCGGCGGATATCACGGACGCTATCTGCGAATCGATCTGACGAAAGGTGAGCCAACTTCGGTTCCTCTGGAGGCCGCTTTTCTGAGAAGTTATCTTGGAGGAGCAGGTCTTGGTGTGGCCATTTTGCTGCGTGAAGAATCGGCTGAAGTCGATCCACTGTCCCCGGAAGC
Organism: Planctomycetaceae bacterium; assembly: GCA_947463775.1. Classification (GTDB taxonomy): domain Bacteria; phylum Planctomycetota; class Planctomycetia; order Planctomycetales; family Planctomycetaceae; genus SXXK01. The sequence continues at coordinate 4,653 of CANHVD010000129.1, forward strand.
CGCATTAGCGTTTGTGTTCAGTCCGTTAGTCGGCAGCCCGCTGACCACGTCCGCCAAGTTCGCTGTGGTCAGCAAAAGTCCTTTGACGAATCGGATTAACGATTCGCTGGCCAGTAGTGGATTTGCCATTGCGGGAAAGAGAACTGGGTTCGACGCGATTGTGCTGATCGGAAAAGCGAAGTCGCCTTCGGTTCTGATTATTGACGACGACCAAATCCGGCTTGAGCCGGCCGATGATTATTCAGGACTTACTAACCGGGAGACTCAGCAGCTGCTTCGTAGTCGTATCGGGATGGACTTCCAGACGGCCACAATTGGCCCGGCCGGAGAACGGCTCGTTCATTACGCGACAATTTCTCATGATGGTCGCCATGCGGGTCGAGGCGGCAGCGGGGCGGTGTTGGGTTCCAAGAACATCAAGGCGATTGCGGTCCGAGGTTCTCATCGAGTCACCTGGGCTCGCACTTCAGAGCTGATGACTCTTGCCAAACAGCTGTCCGAGAAATCTTTTGGACCGGCCACGGCCAAGTATCGTGAACTCGGCACGGCCTCCAATCTTCTAACATTCAATCGGCTGAATGTTCTGCCCACGCACAATTTTCAGCAAGGAAGTTTCTCCGGTGCCATTGAAATCTCGCCGGAAGAATTGAGCGTTGCTCGCGAGAGAACTCGAACCTCCTGCGCGGCCTGCACGATTGGCTGCGAACATCTATACAGCCTGAAAACTGGCGGCGAACCGGTGCGGCTGGAGTACGAAAATCTCTTCGCGCTCGGGCCGATGTGTGGCATCAAGGATGCTGAAATTGTACTGAAGGCCTCACAACTGTGTGATGAAGCGGGGCTCGACACCATCAGTGCCGGGGGCACAATAGGGTTTGCGATGGAATGCGTTCAGCGAGGCTTGCTGAAGGATTGCGACTGGCTGCAGTTTGGCTCGGGCGAGGCTTTGCTGAGGGCTCTGAACCTGATCATCAGCGGCGAAGGAATCGGTCGCATGCTGGCTCTCGGCAGCCGCGCCATGGCACATGAAGTCGGTGGCAATTCGCTCGACTTTGCACCACAGGTTAAGGGGCTGGAGTTTCCCGGTTATGATCCGCGAGGACTCCAGATGATGGCTCTTGGTTTTGCGGTCGGAACACGCGGAGCTGACCATAATCGCTCCGGAGCCTATGAGGTCGATTTTTCGGATGCCGTTGATCGACGCAAAGTTGGCCCGGAGTCTGTTCATCTTGCGATCGAAACTGAAGACAAAGCTGCAGTGATGGATTCACTGATTCTGTGCAAATTCCTGCGAGCAGTCTTTCAGGATTTCTTTGCAGAGTCTGCAGAGATTCTTGCTCTTGTCACTGGCTGGGACGTCACGGCCGCAGAACTTCGTGCCACGGCCCAGCGAATCGTGGCGGCTCGCAAGCGATTCAACATTCTTGCCGGCTGGACGCCCGCTGAAGATACTCTCCCGCAGCGACTGTTGCAGGAAGCAATCCCCGAGGATGCTCGTGCAAATTTGTCAGAAGAACGCCTGATGTCACTCATCAAAGCCTACAATCTGGCGCGTGGATGGACGGCGGACGGTTCGCTGCCGGACTGAGTGATCCAAGGAGGTGCAGTCGCAGATGAATGTCAAGATGGGAGGGCAAGGCTCCTGCCGAGCCACTGCAATGCGGAAACACACGGATTGACAGGTGCCTGCCCCTCCCGGAATTGAACGTTGTTGCGACCTGCCGAAATCCGCGACTGCCCCCATCCAGAGAAGGGATTCCCTCCGACCATACAAAGCCCGACAAGGATTTGGTAAGGTTCTAAATTGAAGCTTTCGGCTCAAGCGGCCAGGATTGCCAGACAAATTCGGCGGTCGGCAGGGTTTAGAAAATTCAGCCTCACGAGTTCGTCGAAAAACACGGCAGGTTTCAGGAATCACAGAGTGGCAAGCGGAACGTCTCAGTTTACATCGCTCTTCGATAATGCCCTGCTGAATCAGATTGAGCGGATGAGGCTGCGGCCGATTCGTCGCCTGACCAATCGCAGTCGTGGGGAGCATCTTTCCGGCAAAGGTGGTAGCAGCACCGACTTCGCGGACTATCGAGATTACGCGGCCGGAGACGACTTGCGATATGTCGACTGGAACATCTTCGCTCGCCTGCGACGTCCCTACATTAAACAGTTTCAGCATGAAGAAGAAATGCATGTCGTGCTGCTGGTGGACGCGTCCACTTCAATGCTGTTTGAAGACAAGCTGTTGCGAGCTCGACAAGCAGCCGCCGCATTCGGAATCATGGGACTTTTGAACGTCGAACGCGTCAGCGCGTATGCGATTCATTCCCAGCCGGAAAAGCCGTGGATGTTTCCGCCGGGCGCGGGAAGAACTCGTATTCGCCAGTTGCTGGCCTTTATGGAACAACTGGAAGGCGGCGGCAACGTGCCGATTGAAAAAGCCATCGAGACCATGCTGAGATTTCATCGAGGTCGCGGTGTGGCCATCATCATCAGCGATTTTCTGACGTTCGGTGATATTAGTCGCCCCATGAATATGCTTTACAGCTCCGGGCTGGAAGTCTGGGGTCTGCAGATTCTGGCCGAGTCCGAAATCAATCCGAACGTGCAGGGAGATCTGCGATTCGTCGACAGTGAAACTCAGGAAACGCTCGACATCACGAATGCGTCAGAGTTGTTAAACGTCTACAACGATCAGCGATTGTGGTTGCAGAGTCAGTTAGATTCCATGTGCCGCAGCCGGCAGGGACGGTTTCTGTCGGCCAGTTCCGGGGCCTCCATTCAGTCGATCCTGTTTGATCAACTGTGCCGTCAGGGGTGGATTCTGCGATGAGATGGCCCAGCTTTGTAAATCTGTTTGGAGCCTGGTTCTTCCTGGCTCTGATCCCGCTGATCATTTTGTACTTCCTGAAACTGCGGCGGCCAAAGATGGAAGTCCCATCGCTGGTGCTGTGGCAAAGCGTGGTCAATGATCAACGAGTCAACTCGCCGTTTCAGAAGTTTCGCCGCAATCTTCTGCTGTTACTGCAGATCCTATTATTGTGTCTATTGGTGCTCGCATTGATGCAGCCGTTTCTGTCTGCGGATGCTGAAGTGGCTCAGTATATGCCCGTGCTGATTGATTGTTCGGCCAGTATGGCGGCGACAGATGAGATCACAGGCAAGAGTCGTCTGGAGCTTGTTAAAGAACAAGTTCGTGAGCAGATCGAAAGTTTATCCGGCGATCAGAAGATGTCTCTGTTTTCGTTCTCTGCGACCGGACGCCGCCTGACAGATTTCACCAGTGATCGACGCCAGTTGTTGAAGGCCCTGGAATTGCTTGAGCCTTCCGATCTGCCCGGACAGTTGGATGATGTGCTCCGCATGGCGGCCGCGTACACTCGCACGTTTCCCATTGAAACCGTCACGATCATGACGGACGGTAATCTGCCCGATCAGGTCGATTTTGAACTGCCGTTTTCTTTGGATGTTCGACGAGTCGACGCTGGCGGTCCGAATGTTGGCATTACAGAGATGAGTGCTCGACGCAGCGGGCCGCAGGAGTGGGAAGTCTTCGTGCGAGTTTCGGGATCGTCCGTCGATCTGCGCGGAGCCGAGTTGAAGTTTTTCGAGAACAATGTGGAAACGAATACTCAGCCCATTGAGGTTTCCAATGAGGAAGCCGAGCGGTTGGTATTTCCTGTTTCGTCGGCCGAGGCACGTTTGCTTGAAGCGAGACTGATTCCCACGGGCTTTGATTCCATGGCAGTTGATAACAGCGTCTGGTTGACGCTGCCGGCTGCTCGACCGTTGAAAGTTTGGACCTCCCCCAAGCTCGCTTCGTGGCGGCATGCCATTCGAGTTCTCTCGAATATCGAACAGGAAGACGGGACCGACGAGCAGCCCAAAGGTTCTGACTACGATCTCATCATCAGTGATGCCGCCGACCTTGGCGGCGCGATTGCTCCGGTGCAGGTTTTTGTGGGCGTCATCCCGGACGATTTGAAGACAATGATCGAGGTGAAAGAGGACGTCGACTATGTTGTTGACTGGAATCGGACGGCTCCGTTTTTAAGGCATGTGCAGCTCGCTGATCTGGAGATCGGTGAACAACCTCGACTTGCATCGGGGCTTAGTGCGAAGGAGCTGGAAGAGCTGGGATATGAAGTGCTGGTTGACGGTAAAGCCGGGCCTCTGTTGCTGCAGCGGCGAGAAGGACTGAGTGTTTCGTATTGGTTTACGTTCCATACGGATCGATCGACATTGCCGTATCGAGTTGGCTTCCCAATTATCGCCGCTAATGCTGTGGAGTCGGCTCTGAAGCAGGCATCTCTGTCGGAAGTTTCTGCGGCCCCGACAGGAGTTCTTCCGGTGATCAGTGTCGAAGCGGATCGCAGCTACACAATCAAAACCCCGGATGGTCAGCAGATCCCGGCAACATCAACTCCGGCGGGAACTCTGTCAGGAATTCCAGCGGCCAAGGTCGGGCGATATGACATTCTCGACGGTAACGATGTCGCCACTTCGGTCGGAACAGGACTTCTGAACACAACGGAGTCGTCATTGAAAGCCGTGGAAGCTTTGCGGTTTACGGAACTCACCGTTGCTGCGGAAAAGTCGGACAAAATAGATTCTGATCAGCCTCTGTGGTGGACACTGGCTCTGCTGGCGTTCGGCGTCATGTTATTCGAATGGTGGTATTTTCAAAGAGCACGAGGAGCCGCCGCATGAGTCGACCGGTGCAGCGTGTTGCACTTATCAGCCGGAACGCGTTAGCGTCCGGTTTGTTCGCCCTTAAACGTTGGCGGTGTACGCAACTTGCGACAGCCCTTCTGACGTTGTTGGTATGGATTATTCCAGGCTTGACCCTGGCGGCAGACAAGCCAGTCGTCGGCCTGAAAATGGAGCTGATGTCGATTCGCAATCGATCCTCAGGCCCATTGCCGGTGCGTTTCAGACTGGAATACAACCAGCCCCAGATGCTGGAAGGTGATCTGCAGTTATCGATATACGATGGTAAGGATTTCTATACAGCTGATGATCTGATTGCCAAGTTCCGATTCGATGACATCGTACTGGTCGGCCAGGACTATCAGTTCAATGCAGTGTTGCCTCCGCTGCGAACATCGACGGTACGAAACTGGTCGATTGAAGCTGTGTTCATCACGGAGTCGGGGCAGATTCCACTCAGCTCCATCGTTGACAAACAAAATCCTCCGGAAGCATTTGACCTGATCACGTCGAATCCTGCAGAGCGAAGCGTGCTGCTGTGTTCCTGTTGTGCCGAGTCGATTGGCCAGAGTGCCAGTAAGAATCGTCGGTTTCTGGAAACTGCCTTGTCTCTGGAAAACTACAACCCATTGAATCAATCGGTGGAAGAGAAATCGCAGGCAACAGCTCAGGATGCCGCTGAGACACTTGCCCCAAACTGGGCTGGCCGATCGATCATTAATTTTGCCGGACAATGGGTGGCTCGTGATCTTCCTCTCGATCCTCTTTCCTACTGTGCTTTCGACCTCGTCCTGCTTTCCGACGGCGCATTGGCCCGATTGAATCAGGATCAAATGGACGGATTGTCACAGTGGGTACGAGCCGGGGGTAGCGTTTGCATTCTGCCTGATGCTCCCATGAAGCCTATGCATCTGGAGTTGCTTAGAACATTACTCGGAAAACAGCAGAGTGATGCCACAGACCTGACTTTGGATGATGAAGGGCGATTGCTTGTTGTCAGCGATGAGAACGAGCCTGTGCTGATGAGCCACTATGGACTTGGACGAGCCTTGATACTTCCGGCTGTTGATAACCTCGAACAGCGCCTGGGCAAAGAAGATCTGGGGGAGGTCGTTGCGTTTCTGTGGAAGGTTCGCCGGGACAGCGGAATCTGGACGGGAGAAAAATGGTCCGAGGCGGCGTACATGGATTGGCTTCGAGAATCAGGAATCGACGTGCAGACGGATTCAAATGGTGTCTACATCACGGCTGAGACTCTCAGGAGCAGTGAGAGAAAAAGTTTCCTTCTGCCCTTGATTATGCGATCCGAAAATGGGCGTCATTACTTTAATGTTTCACATCTTGAAAGTTATCTGGGTGGGGCAGATCGACTGAATCCGCGCACCGAACCTCTGCTGTCATTTGGTGAGCAACTTCTGCTGCCGGAGGACGTGGAGATGGTTCCAACCTCGGTCATCACACTGATCCTGGCCGGATATGTGTTAACCATCGGGCCCGTCGATTATTTCCTGCTTGGCTGGCTGAGACTTCGGAAATATACGTGGGTCGTGTTTCCGATCGTCACGATTTGCTTTACCTTTCTGACGATCGCGGTCGCTCATGATTATATGAGCAGCGAAGACACTGGTGGACGACTTGTGATCACCGATGTTGTCGACAACGGGATTCCTGCGCGTCAAACAGTTCTGGAGACGCTGTTCCTCGGAGCAAAAACGGAGATCACAACGAACCACAAATCTCAACTTGTGGTTCAGGCGGAAGATTCCTTCACGACGGCCGACTGGGTGAACAATTATGGCACTGGCCCCGAACGCAAGTCTGATACTCCACTGAACTATTCAGGTCACTTTCCTCAAAACTATACAATCCTTCAGGAGGTACAGCAGTGGTCACCGGTTTCACTTCGTACGCTGTCGCTGGAACCTGAAGGTGTCAAACTTCCTTCGATCGACTGGAGTGACTCAACATTGGTGACGACACTCGA
>CANHVD010000130.1 GCA_947463775.1 Planctomycetaceae bacterium
ACCGGATAAGCAGACTCATCGTCCAGAATCCGGACGTTCGTCCGAACAGCAGCAGCCGCCTGATATGGGCCTGATCGAGAATCCGCTCGCAGCTCCAGAATAGTTGAGGTCGAAAGTGACTCGTTGATCGCCGATACCGTGATTGTTTGCGAGACGTCCCAGTTGGCTGGAGTGAAGTGCAGCTCAGAACTCGAAATCTGCACCGTCGGATTAACCAGCGAAACGATCGTTACATAAACATCGTTCGCAGGCTGAACAGCCAGTCGAACATCGAGCGAATCCGTGAGCCCATCTTCGGACACGACGGTTTCGCCATCCGTCATGGTCACTTGTATTGATGGCACATCGTTGTCGTTAATTTGAACAAGGATGAGTTGCTCCGGGAGTCCTCGGAAAGCCGCGTCTGCAGAGTTGGACACCGACAAACGCACGTTCCCGTTGATGGTTCCGTCCACTATGGCTTCGTTTGTTGCCAACAGAGTGAGGGATTGCGGCACGTTCCAGTTTGATGGCGTAAACACCAGGCTCGACACATTGGACGTCCATTGCTGCGGATTGGAGTTATTCACAGCAATCGTCACATTATTCAGCGGTGCATGTGACAGCGATACTGAAATCGTTTCCGCTGCACCGCCTTCCATCAGCACGACTCCGGTAACACCCGCCGTGAGAATTCTCGGGAAGTCATCGTTCACATTAAAAGTCGGGATCACAATATCGGGCGGGGCATCAAACTCATTCGTCGTTGTTGCGGCGTCGTTGACAGACAAAGTCATCACCACGGATTCGGCTCCGTCGATGAGATCATCATCAATCGCCTTCAGAGTCACCGCTTGCGGAACATTCCAGTTGGCCGTTGTGAACATCAGCGTGGTCTTGTCGATCTGTACCACTCCATTCACAGACAAAGCCACATCCAGCGTCACATTCCCCGGCTTGTCCAACACCAACTGAACCGCCCCAAGCTGACCTTCAGAAATCAACAGCCTACCATCCCTGACTCCAGCGACCGTGATGCCGGGACGGATCGTGCCTTGTGCTGAAAGACTTGTCGGCGAAAGCTCTTCACCGCCGCGGGGTGTAATCAACGCCTTCAGAATCGACTGCACTTCACCCGCATTCAGACTTCGAACACTTCCATCTGCGAGAGCAAATGTAAATGTCTCGTCACCACTGAAACCCATTGTTCCAAGTGGGTCGTTCGGATCAAACTCCAGATCGTCCGGCTTCGTCCATGGAACAGCTCGACTCTGGTCAGCCTCTACGACAAGGATTGTGTTGGATGTACCATCGGTCATCTCGCGATAATTGGGACCAAGTAACTTTGGTCCTTGGTGAGTACTGGTCGCCTTATTTTCAAACAACGCTTCCGTTCCAGTAAAAACCTGGAATCGCGTTACGGATGAATCTGCGGCATCACCAATACTCCGGAAGATTTGTGGCATCTTTGGCAGGAGTTGAATGTTGTGAGGACTATCCCACGGTTCATCTAAATGAAACTGTTCGTAAAGAGGCGACATTTCAAGCCACGGCAAGAGATGCACGCGCCAGCTCAAATTAGGCTTCCCATCAGCACCAAAACGATCTGTTCCGAACGCGACGGGAAACATATTGAAGACGTCATGGTAGTTATGCATCCCAAGAGCGATGTTCTTGAGTTGGTTCTTCAGCGTTGTCCCTGGAGAAACGAATCCGCCCGATCGAGCTGCTTCCAGATTCTTCAAACCATCTCCATCGTTGATCTCACCGCCATCGCGTGAGGCCAACGATTTCAGTTGTCGTAACAGCATGTCTGTGCCCAGCAACATGCTTGAGCCGTCGGCCAAGACCATAGGCAGCACTCCGTTGTCAAGATTCCCCAGAGCCGCAAGTGGGGCTGACGGATCGAAAATCACATCATCGGGAGCCGTCCAGGGTACGGCGGCATTCGAGCCTGTTTCGACAATTAACGCAGTGTTCGACCAACCGTCAGTGAGGCTGTATGGGTGCGGGCCCAGTTGTAATCCGCGAAGCAGATCACGGCCAAACAGCGCGGACGGCCCCGTTAGCACCTGAAATCTCGTTGTCATGCTTGTGGACGTATCGTCGTTGCTCCGGAATATGTCCGGCATCTTCGCCATCAACGGCAGATTGTGATCGCTGTTCCACGGTTCATTGAGACGGAACTGCTGATACAAGGCCCCTTGTTCCACGTACGGAAGAAGGTGAACTCGCCAGCTCAGGAAAGGCTTGCCATTTGCATCGAAATTCGAAGAGGGATTCTCGGGCAGCGGAAAACGCGAATAGGTATCTAAGTAATTATGCATCGCCAGCCCAAATTGTTTGAGCCGGTTTCGAAGGTTCGTCACGTTATTCGATGCAGAACCCAGCCATGTGGCTCGCTTGAGGATTGGGCCAGGATTGGTTGCCTGATCGAACCTCGCCAGCGTCTGCGGATCAACAATCTCACCTCCGTTGATAGTCACCAGGCTGTTAAACGTGGCTGACGAAACGTCATTCGTTGACAACGAATATACCGCCGCATCTGCAGTCGCAAAGTTGAAGCGATTGTTCGGCAGATTTCCGAGGCGGGAGTAAGGATTTGCTGGATCGTGATCCACATCCACAGGCGCCGTCCACGGAACGGCAACGTCCGGCGCGGTCTGGAGGAACAGAATGCTGTTCGCGGTTCCATCGACGAATCCACTGATTCTCGCAAAGGTGCGATTCGTGAACGAATAGTTTTCGATCTGAGACAAATATTTTCTGGACCCCAGATCCTGCAGGTCACTGATCGTCTGAAATCGTGTATTCGTCAGCGACGGACTATCACCCGGCGTGCGATAAACATCCGGCATCTGCGACAATAGCGGCAGGTTGTTTGGACTATCCCAGGATTCATCAAGGTGGAATTTTGCGAACAGATCGGAATAGCCGAGGTAGGGCAACAGATAGACCCGCCAGCTCATATTAGGATTCCCAGCCGCATCAAACTGGGCACGATTGTTGTAATCGCCGACAATTCCAAATCGTTGATTCACATCGTGAAAGTTATTGAACGCCAGGGCAATATCGGACATCCGCTTTCCAAGCAGGCGTTCGTCAGATCGCCTTACGTTGACTGACGTTCGTCTCGTCCAATGATTGACGCCATCCGTCACGAGATACTCAAACGAATCCCAGCCCGCGAATCCAGGATTAGACGTGTATTCAAACGTTCCATCCGCCTTTAGCGACAGGAATCCGTTGCTGACACCAGAAACAAGCTGATAGGCCAAAACGTCGTTGTCCGCATCAGTCATGTATTTATTGAGAGATAGAAGTGGAGCATCGTTGGCACGCAGAGTTCGACCGGATTCGATTTCGAACATACCCAGTTGCCACGAGAATAACTGTGCCTGCGGAGCACCAGTCGGTGGGCTCGCGTGGCTAGAGGGTTCGGCACTTTGCCTTAAGAGTGATGTCGCTCTTAAAGAATCCTGAGCCAGATTATTGACGGCAATGGTGACAGAGGCCGTTGTTGTCCATGTTTCATTGGTTTGGTTGTCACGGACGGTGTAGGTAAACTGATCCGTGCCAGCGAACCAGCCGGTGGATCGATAGCGAATCGCATCTCGTCCAGGATTGGCTCCGCCGACTATGATCTGTGCCGTCCCAAATCGAGGAGTACTGACACTGATGATGCTCACATTTCCGGACGCGACTTCATCATTGGCCAGAACATCCAAAGTCCCCAACGAGACGTTACTCAATTGAAGCGATGCAATTTGCCCCGTTGACCTGGTGACGGTCGCATTGCGAATGTGAACAATGTCATCAGCGTTGAAGTTGACCTCATTGGCTCTCACTGCAAACCGAATCGACGCAACACCCGGCGGCAACGCTGCGAGCGAGCGATTGCCATTCGTCCAGGTACCCAAAAGTGTGGCGGAATAGTTCGTCCATTGATTGGGCAGAGACGAGCTGTTGTGCAGAGCTGGAATCAAGTCGTCACCAGCGACCGCATTTCTGACGGCTGTTCCTACATTGATTGTCGGCCCCGCCCACGGCTGTCGAAGCGTGATCACATTGTTTTCAATGGCCCCCAGATCCCAGAGTCCATTGACGACATCTGCAGCAACATTTCGCGTATAAGTGTAATCGCCATAAAGTCGCCCGGAGCCATCACGATATCCGAACCACGCAATCCCGCGAGTTGCCGCGACATCAACGTTGCTCCAGCCCGTCGCGTCGGTGAGCACAATCTCCGTATCGCCCGGTCGCAATGTGTGGGCCAGCGTTGTGTCGGTGGCGGATGCGTACCGCTGAACTTGTTGCGGTTCGATCTTCAATCCATCTGAATCATACGGAACATAACCAATGGAATGAGACTCTCCAGAAACCTGCCCGGAATTCATCGTCGTTCCGGAAGCCGCCATTACGGAAAGCGTCAAGGGCACATCGGGTGAAGCGGCAATTGATTCTGATTCCACAGTCTGCCGCGATCTGTCGAGTTTCAGATAACTCTCTTCACCAAACAGAACTGAGCGAGATCCTTGTTCAAATCCCTGATCATGGACCGGACCAAACTCGACCGAGAACTTTCCTGGAACGACGGCTTTGATCGTTGGTTGAATGAATTTCGTGCCGGGACGAAATGCGGTCTCCGTAGGCATGCCGTTCTGCCAGACTCCACCGCCGACTACTTCGGTGTACGGAACCCAACTCCAGTCTTCGCGCTCGTACAAGCCGAGAAAACGCCCGATTGAGATCTCAAGAGGCTGCACCAGATCATGACCGGTTGCGTTTCTCACAGCTGTGCCGCTGGGGATTGCAGGGCCAGTCCAGTTTGTTCGGAGTGTGATTCTCCAGGCACCGACTCCAGCATCAAAAGTGATACCGCCGACGTTCCAGAGGCCGTCGAGGAAATCGAACGCGATGTTGCGAGTATACGTGTAGTCGGCGTAAAGGGTGCCGCTGCTGTCGCGATAGCCGTACCAAGCCAGCGAACGACTTTCCGCCGTGCTGCCGATCGCGTTGCTCCAGCCGGTGGCGTCGTTGACATAGATCGCTGTGTCGCCCGGCTGAACGGCTCGTGCGAGACGAGTATCCACGGCCATCGCATGGCGAGTCACATGAAGAGAATGAATCAGCTTGCCATCGGCATCGTACGAATAAAAGCCGACGGGATTCAGATCCTCTTCTGTCATGTCAAGCGAATCGATCGACAGGTGATATCGTTGTGCCGGCGACACCTGAATGCGAGCCTGCGTTCCAATGTGAAACTCAGTATCTCCCGTCGAATACAACGGCAATCGCGTCGTCTGATTGCCGGGTAGGTCAGTCGACATGTCGATGACCGGCTGGCGAACATTCTGCGCCGCCGACAACGCAGGAAGCTCCAGAAGTCGTACGTCCTGCCACGTGACAAAGTTATCCGTTTGACCATGCTGATTCGCCACGATGACAGCTCGCACAAACGCTGTCCCCGGCGCAAACTGTGTCGCAGCATAAGCACCGTTCGCTGCCGTTCCGCCACCGATGATCGCCACGTGTTCGGACGAGGTGAAATCGCCGGCCACGGCCGACCGATTCAGTACAACCGATGAATGATCTGCACCAGCCGCTGTCGCATTCCGCACAGCAGTGCCTGCCGCAAGAGCCGGACCAGACCAGGGAGCATTCAAGGAAATCGTGCGAGTTGAAATATTGACTCCGCCGGGGCTCCACAAACCTGCAGCATCGCCAGTTGCCACATTGCGAGTGTACGTGTAGTTGGCGTATTGCGTTCCAGCTTTGTTGCGGTAGCCGTACCATGCCAACGTTCGAGTCGCTGCGTTGGATGAAGTGCTCCAGCCTGTGATGTTGTTGAGAATGATCTGCGTGTCACCCGGATTCAGTGGCGCTGCCAGAGTTGTATCTGCAGCTGAGCCGTACTTCAGCACATGCTTCGACTCAATTCGCAGATAGTCAGCGTCGTACTCTTCAAGCCCGAAGGATTGCTGGTTCAGAGGATTGAACCGCATGCCAAAGTTGTCACCTGACCGAGCCCAGCCAGAAAGGCCATAGGTTTTGTTGACATCCACCGCTACAAAATCGTCGGCGATGAGTTTCTGATTGATGCCTGCCGTCTGGGTGACTCGCTGTTGACCAAACGTCGCCAGCCATTCAGGAGCTGCATCGGCATCCCAGTCTCGCTCATGCAGAACACCTAACTGGCCGGGAGTAGCAGACTCCACCAACGTAAATGAATCCGGTGTGACTGCACTGAGCAGCGTGCGGAGTTCCAGTGGCTCCACCGCATAACCTCTGCGACGCAGGCGACGTGAAATGCGCAGCGACCTTTCGAAGCAGAGTTCTCGCATCGCACGGAGCAGGGCGTAGCGGCCCGAATTCGAAGAACTCATGCAAAGGCCTCTGTGGGAAAGGGCAGAATGCAGGTGGACGTCTCAATATGTCAGGGAGCGACAGCGTACCGACTTTACGCTGCGTAATACACCCGAACAGACCAAAAAGAGGGTAAAGACGATACAGCCCTGACATGAGGACAGGTCGGGCTACAGTAGGCTGATCTGCCTCAGATCCGCTTGCCTGCACGTTGCTCATGGATGTCGAACTGATTCGAGGAACGGCCTTGGCCCAACGGAGCAGAACTCACATTACGCAAATCGTTGCCCATCAATAACTTCCGGACTTCCAGAATGCTGTGAAGCTCCGGTATTGAGTGGTTCAGCGATGTCAACCCGGAGTTTTGTGCCGTCAAGTTCTATGGGAACACGATCGGCGATTGCCTGAGCATGCTCTGTCGATGAGGCAGGTATGCTGATACCCGGCCCCCATGATGACTGAGCAGCTCCATGAATTCCTGCGGCACGCAACATGGCGACGAGTCTTCTAATCACGGGATGAGCAAAGATGTCGCCTTGTTCAGATGCATAAAATCGCCCAACAGCATCACCATACTCTTCAATGCTGATGGAGAATCTTTCGAACTCCTCGTTTCGGATCGCCGGCACAAGACAATCATTGATTCGGCTTACCAACGACTCCACCAAAGGTTCAGACATGATGGTTCGTTGATTAAAGAACGAGCGTTCTCGATCCCCACAAAGTCCCTGAGCGTTCGATGGCCGAATCAAGACAAATCGCCAAGCTTCTGGAATCGCAATTCGCTCAACTTTTCTTGGCTGCGAGTCGGTATCGGGTAGTCCATGATCAATCAAAAAACCACCATCACGAAATCCAACAGTCCCAATCGCAGATCTCTCCGCACGCTGAGCAAGATCCGCCAGCCGATAAGGATCATGGACCGCTCGATGATTAGCCAGAAGTTCTGCGGCCGCAGCAATCGCAAGGCCAAGCTGAGTACCGCCGCCGAGCCCCGTGTGAAACGGAACTTCAGATTTCACGGACAGCTCAACAGCCGGTAGCGACAGCGTATGACGAATCTTCTGCAAGAACTCAGCAACACGACCTGTCGTCTCCAAAGATGCTGAGATCTGATCAACAGCAGCCGTAGTCTTCCTGATCGCGATTCGCCAGGACGGTTGTCGCAGCATGACTCCAACGCCACCAAATCGCCAACCCGTCTGCGGAGTTCCGCAGATCAATCCAAAGTGTAGTCGAGATCCCGTTGTTACCTCTACGTTCATCATGCAGAGCCTTGTTCATGGCCACTGATGAATTCGTCCAGCATCGCGAATGCTGCCAGCTCCTGAGGCCCTCCTGTTTTTTCAACAGCCGATCGCATCGGGATCAATGCCGACAGAACATCTTCACGAGACAGAATATGCAGGCGCGTTGCAAGGATGGCGGCTTCCAATACCGCGTGACGAGCTCGATTGAATCCAAAAAACGGTCGGCGTTCGCCTCGATGAACAATCGTTGATGGCATTCGACTGCGAGCATCAGAGGCATCGACTTCGTCGACCGTGAATTCAAACCAGCGACAGCAATCTTTCAGGACATAACCATCGATGACCGATGCTCTCACAACATCGGGATTGGTTTCAAGGCGACCGATTGCAGCCCTGGCGATCACATCGATCTGATCCACAACATGGAAGACACCGCAACGTGTCGTCGAAAGATTATTGAACGTACTCGACGGCTGAAACGGGCGCAGGAGGAGACTGTCGAAGTCTCCTGCGATGATCGGCCCCATCGGCGCGACATTCAGAGAACCCGTGGAATCAATGCTGGTGACGATGCCTTCAACAATCATGCGGCGGAGTGTACAGAATCCTTCGCCAGCGATGTAGGATCAACTGCAAAGAACTTCCCATCAACGGAACGACGGGCGTTCGGCGATTCAGTCACGCTTCTTATGTCAGGTTTACCGATTGATGCCCACGTAAAAGCTGAAGACTCGCTCGTCGTCGTAGGCCTGACTCTTGATCGGGAAGGCAAAGTCGAACGCAAGTGGCACAGGTCCCATTGCCGGAATGACGACTCGCACACCAAAACCCGCAGTTGCTCGGAAGTTATCCAAAGTCACTTCCTGTTCGACGGTTCCAAAGTCCGTAAACGCTACGACATTGATCATGTCGTCTGCGGTGACTGGAACACGATATTCGACCGTACCCAATGCCTGAAACGTTCCACCGACCCCGACATTGCCGACTCGTGGTGTAACGCCACGATACGAGAAACCTCGAAAGGACTGAAAACCGCCCGCAAAATATCGTTCAAACACCGGCGTATCATCACCACTCCAGCCAATGTTGCCTGCGACCGTCAACACCTGGCGACCACTACCATCGGGGCGGTTATACAGGGTGAAGTACTGACGAAATTCGGCTTCTGCTCTCGGATAGGTAAACTCGTTGAATGCCTGCTCGTAAGCGATGTCAGCATAGTGACCTTCACTTGGCATAACGGATTGATCGCGAGTATCGTGAGTAAGGTTTCCGCGAACGGTGGAGAGAAAGTTTGAGCCCAGATCTTTGGCAATGTCGGCTGGCGTTGGCACGGTCGGATTTCTCATCTCGACTTCTTCCAGCCTCAGAGCCAGGCCGCTGGACCATTCTGGAGTCCACTGCCGTCCCAGCGAGACGCGACCACCAACACGATCTTCACGCCAGTCCGGGTAGTAGCGATTAAAGTAGAATCCGCTCACACCAAAACTGTAATCTGTGTACATGAAGTATGGATCAGTCCAACTGATCGCATAACGACTGACCTGATTACCAGGAGCCGCTTCCGCTCGGAATCTCTGACCACCACCACGCCACGCGCGGCCTTCGATAATGTCCGCAAAACTGGTTGGCGGGCGAAACAGGTCGAAGTTAGATTCGTCCCAAACGAACGAACCAACAACTCCGGCGTCGCTGTTAACTCCAGCCCCGAACATCAGCCGGCCAGTTCGACCTTCGGCTGCGTTTACGTTGATATCAACCCAGCCGGGAGGAATCGTCTGAAACTGATTTCGATAAGGGCTGCCTTCAAGAATTGGATCTCGATAGCCAGGAGTGGCGGGATCTACAGGAGCTTGCTGAGAACTCTCCGGGCTCTGCGCGCGAATGATTGGTTCGTCTGTTTCCTGAATACACTGCGACGCGACAAACGTCGGAACTTCCATTGAGAACAAACTGACCGGCTCCGCGGACCGGAAACCCATCAGATCAGATTCAAAGACTGGTCGAGCAGTCTTGTGTGCAGCAGGCTCTGCCTCAACAGGTGTGTTGTTCTTCCGACCAAAGGAGTGCCCAACGGCTGGCACAACTGGCGAAGTCATCGGCTGCACAACCGAGGATGATGGCGTTTCGTTTGTGAACAGCGAACGAGAAGAGTCTAAACTCAGCCGCTGCTCAGTCGATGTTTCGGATGAGGCAGGATGACTCGTGAGACCGGGTCGTGAGGAAACGTATTCGATGTTTCCATCTGACACAGCTCGATCAAGTGAATGAACGGTGCCTTGAGCCGCGGGATTCTGCTGCCCATCTGATCGGTGACTGGTCATTCCAGCCGTCGATGCAGGCTTGAGTTCGGGAGCTTCGTTCGAAAAAGCCTCTTTCTCGACCGCGACGATTTCATCGCGCATTGGATCAACGAAGATAACCTCGCTCCATTCGGAGCCAATTTCAGTGCTCTCCAGAGCTGAGCGTTGAGTTTCAATGGCAAACTGCTGAGTCCAGTCATCCGGAGCATTAGCAGGACTCTGACCTCGCCAGGTGCGGCTAACAGCAGTCTGGGCAAAACTTGACTGTTCCGGCTCGACGGGTGTCACTTCGAACGCGATCCCGGGTTCGAACAATCCGCTGCCGTTCAGACGTGAGCGACCGCGACGAATCAACTTGGGATTCGCGATATCGCCAGGCTGAACCTGAATTCGATCGAGAACAACAGTCTGCTTCGTATGTGGGTAGTCACCATCATAGGTCACATTCACATCGCGAACATACCGTGGACGGTCTTCGTCAATCTCGAAGACAAGATCAACCACACCTTCCTGCTCTGTAAACTGCGGCACTGGATTCACGGATGCAAAATAGTGTCCCATTTCGCCGTAGTAGCCGAGCATCCTGGTGACGTCTTTGGACAACGGATACGAATTAAATTTTTCGCCAGCCTTCAGCTTTGATTCACCCTTCAGCTTATTGGTGGCGATGATGCTGTTGCCCTGAAAGCGGATTTCCCGCACCGTATATCGTCGTCCCTCTTTCACTGTGAAGTGCAGATTGACGTCTGACTTATCTTCAGAAAACATCGGTACCCCGGTTACTTCCACATCGAAGTAACCAACGCCTCGATAATACTGTTTGACGGCTTCAATATCTGAAGGAAGCGTATCGGGATTGTATAGCCCACCAAAAACCAGAAACGCTTCTTTAGAAATCAGATTCTTGCGAAGATCACCATCGTTCCAGAATTTGTTGCCCTCAAAAGTTCGTTCTTTTACCTGAACTTTGGGACCTTCGTTGATCCTGAAGACGACTTCACGCTCTCCTGGCTTGCTGCCCTTCACGAGTTCGACTTTGACAAAGTAGTAACCTTTGTCGTGATATTCCTGCTCAATACGTCGAACGGCTTCCTGATTGGCGACGTGGTCAAACGGACTGCCAGCCTTGAGACCAGTCCAGGCCTTCAGGTGTTTCTCCTTGACGGCAGACAGATTCATTTTGTTCAGGACGGACGGTTCACGATTGATGATGAACTGCACTCGCTGAACAATTGGCCGTTCATGAACTGTGAATACCAGAATAAGCCCGTCCGGAGTTTCATCAAGTCGCTCAGTGACACTGAAAAACCAGCGAGTGCTCATCAAGGAGCGTTTATCTTCGCGAATCAACCGTTCTGAAATCGGTCGCTGCGGCTGGGATTGA
>CANHVD010000131.1 GCA_947463775.1 Planctomycetaceae bacterium
ATTCAGGATTCTGTTTCTGTGAGTGCTGAGCTTCCCACTCGGAGTTAAACAACACGGCCAATTGATCGTACTGGTCCACGACCTGCCGACTGGAAGACAACAGCTGTAGCTCGGACTTGCATCCGGGCTTCGGCACAACCCACCGAGCCACCTTATAGTTCAGCCAGCGAACTTCCGTTTCGGTATCATACTCGGACTGCAGACGAAACTTGACCACGTCAAACTGCAGTTCACCCACCGCCGCGAGGATCAACTGTTTGACAGAAGTGCTTGGAGTCTGAAAGACCTGAATCGCGCCTTCTTCAAGCAACTGAGTGAGACCTCGCTCAAACTGCTTGCGGCGTCCGGTATCCATGCAGATCATCATCGCAAAGAACTCCGGAGAGAACTGCGGCAAAGGTTCAAAGTTGACAGGAGCCCCTTCGCAGATCGTATCTCCTAACAGGAATTCACCAGGATTCACGAGGCCGATGATGTCACCCGGAAAGGCTTCATCCATCGTTTCGCGTTCCTGTCCGAACAACTTGTGCGCACGCTTCAGGCGGATCTTTTTTGCGGTCCGAGGATGATAAACTTCCATCTCCCGGCGAAAGGTTCCCGAGCAGACTCGCACAAAGGCGACTCGGTCGCGATGTTTCGGATCGAGGTTCGCCTGAATCTTAAACACAAAGCCAGAGAACTCCGGCCGCGCGGCTGGGATAGGCCCTTTGTCGCCCATCCGATCTCGCGGTGTGGGACAGAGTTTCAGGAAGCCACGCAGGAATTCTTCGACACCGTAGTTCGTCAACGCACTTCCGAAGAAGACCGGAGACACTTCACCCGCCAGAAAGCGATCGCGATCATACGTCGCACCAGCGGCTTCCAGCAGTTCAACTTCTTCCCGCGCCTGCGCGACGATGCCCTGTGGCATGTTCTCCGGATCAACTTCCGACAGCGGCATCAGCTTTGACGCAAGTCGATGAGTATTGTCGCGTGACTCAAACACAAACGCGTTGCGGGTGGCCAGATCGATGACGCCTCGAAAGTCGAAGCCTGTGCCCAAAGGCCAGTTGACCGGAACAGGAATGATCCCGAGTTTGGACTCGATGTCTTCCAGAATCTCAAGCGTTTCTTTGCCCGGACGATCCACCTTGTTGACGAAAGTGATCACCGGGATTTTGCGAATCCGGCAGACGTTGAAGAGTTTCTCTGTCTGGCTTTCCACACCGTTAGCAAGGTCCAGCACCATGACCGCGCAATCGGCCGCGACCAGAGTACGATAGGTATCTTCGCTGAAATCCTTGTGTCCGGGCGTGTCCAGCAGGTTCACCTGACAGCCATCAAATTCGAACGTCAGCACGGTCGAACTGACGGAGATCCCGCGTTGCTGTTCGAGTGCCATCCAGTCGGAGGTGGCAGACTTCTGATTCTTGCGACCGCGAACAGCTCCCGCCGTCTCCAGCATCCCGCCATACAACAGAAGTTTTTCGGTCAAAGTTGTCTTGCCCGCATCCGGATGCGAAATAATGGCAAACGTTCTGCGGCGAGCAATTTCTCGCGTGACTACGGGATCAGTAGAGCTCATCGGGATGGATTCAGGATCAGGAAAGGAATAGACGGCGTCCGCCAGCAACGTTTTCTGTCGGAGTGATACGGTTCAGGCACGACGATTACAACTACAATCACAACGTGTGTCTGACGTGTCTCAGAGACGGTGGTTCGGCAGCAGTCAATTAATCAAAATTGCAGGCACGTTCCAGGTGCCGCAACTCCGAGAACTCGGTGGATATTCACAAGTGGCGGACGGTGCACGGAATGTGCCCGCTACTTTTGAACGATGCTTGCTGTAAACGAAAGTGTTCTGAATAAAGAAAGACGAGCCATGGTGGGGCTCGTCTTTCAGGAATTCAGAAGAATTCAATTCAGTGCCGGAACGTGAAGATCACAGCGACGCCTTTCCGGTGTTCGACATGCGGTTTCGAACCTCTTTCGAGCGTCCCGCGGGAGCTTGCTCAGTCTTAACCGCGTTGCGAATCTGTCCCTGAACAGCACTGGATTGCGGTAGTTCCGTCAACGCGGTTGTATTGGCAGGAACTCGTCGCGGCTGCTGCGGAGGCATCTGCATCGGAGCTGGTTCCGGTGCAGGTGTCGATTCCGGCATCGGTGTACTCTGTTGAACCGGCTGAGTTGCAGGAGCACCCGGCACCAGCATTGGACTCGATGTCGCTTCTGAAGCAGAACGAGGAGGAATACCGTCAACAACTCCAGGAATGTGTGGACGATCCGGACTGCTTTGGCTTTCCCACGCATTGATCCCCGGACCACCCGTGAACTCCGCCGGCACAGCATCGACGTGTGTGTTGTCCAGAGCATGCGTCATCGCTTCGCCACGTCGCTTTGCATCGTCGTAGGCCCCCGGATTCCACTGACCTTCCGCCAGATAAATCGAATTGGCCTCCAGCAGTGTTCCCTTGCGGAAGTTCAGCTCAGTGATCGCCTTGTTGTATTCAATGATGCTGCGAAGGTAGCTCTGGTCAGCGTCCCGACTGGTAATCTTTGACTCCAGTACGCGTCCCAGCGAGATCGGATCGCGAGCTTCACTGATCAGTTCACGCTCTGATGTGGTGTCCGTGAAATCTTCTGCGACAGCAACTCGCTTTGCACCACTTTCCGCCAGCAAATACCAACGGTCCATTTCCAGAACAGCATTGTTCAGTTCACGGGCAATTTCCTGTTCCTGTTCCTGCAGAACTGATTTCGCCTTGCGGAGTCTTAGTTCATAGTTTCTAACCTGAGCCCTGGCCAGTCGCAGGCCGAGAGGCATGGAGAACTGAAGACCTGCTCCCCAGCCGGTATTGTCACCCTGCGTCAAGGTCTCGTACGCACTGGCGTAGCCAGCGTCCGTCTGACCATCATCGTCTTCTCCACCCAGCAGTTTGTCACCAAACCCATTGATTCGATACTGCGAAACGAGATCCAGGCGTGGACGAGAGAGGTTCTTTGCCGCTTTCAACTGGAGTTCCAGACTGCGAATCTCCCATTTCTGTCGGCGTAGCTCCGGACGATGAGCTAAAGATTCAAGCAGGGACGATTCCCAGTTCGGAATCAACGGAGCTTCTGTCGGCTTATCAACAGGAGTCAGAAAATTCCCATCGTTCAGTGGAAGCCCAAGGAGACGTCTCAACCGATATTCCGCACTCAGGACGTCGGCCAATGAGCCCTTCATTCGTGCGTCAGCTTCATAGAGCCGATTTGCTGCCTGCGCTTCTGCATCTCGAGCATCTGCTCGGGTCGCGATCAGGTCCCGAAATGTCACGATATCTTCAAACGTCTTGATTTCCGATTGATAGAGCTGAAGCGCGAGATACAAATCCCAGTACTTCGTCTCTACATCGCGGACCAGCGTCGTGACGGACTGCTCAAAGTCTACCAGCGATATATCCGTATTGATGCGAGAGATGAGCACGCCCTGAGACACACCGCTCACACCGCGAACGCCCTGAGCAATCGGACCGGCGATGCGAGTAAACTCGGTGCCACCACCAGCCAACAACGGCTGACGATACTCAGCCTGAATCGATCCGGTGTAAGCTGAAGGAAACAGACGCTGGAGATTGTTTTGGCTGTAGTTCCAGTCGTGCTGAACCGCGACAGTACCGGAATTAGCCAACGCCTTTTCAAGTCGAGCCTGAAATTGTCCCGTATCCTCGGAAAGTACGTCTCCGGCCTGAAGACCAAGGTTAGCTGTGTTCTGTGGGTCTTCCGACTTGCCGGCCTGCAGATTGGATGTAAAGATCGGATCGAAGTCCGACAACGCTGCGTCAACACCGCGGTTTCCAAAAAGAAAACTGGTATCCTGAATTGCGGCATCGTAAACCGAAGAGACACGGGATGGGTTAGCTAGCAGTGCATTCCCGGGCGAACCGAAGGACTGGTCGTCGCGAAGAATCGTGGCATTGGACAATGCCATCTTGATGCATTCGTCCAGTTTAATATGCCGCTGAGAGACTTCTTCGAGACTCGTGATTCTGCGCGGTGCACGAAACAGATTGGGATCACTCTCGCGTGATTCGGACTCGGTTGGATACTCAATTGACGTCGCAAAGTCTCGGTAGTGTTCGATCGTCTTGTCTTCACCGACAAGATATTGCAGTCTCGCACCCGGCCCGGCGCAGCCCTGACTCAGCAGTGCGGCGAGCAAAACAGTCGCCGTTGATCGCTTCCATCGGGTCGTTTTCACGCGGACAGCCTCCTGCAGGCACAGACTTCATGTCTTTGATAAGCTCCGACGCCGTTCTTGGTTTTGTGTCGAGCTTCTTTTCTGGTTCCCCACCCGGCAACAGCGCAACGCGCCCCTGTCGGGTGATCTCCTAATCGTTATCGTCAGAACAATCGTCAAACTTTGCCCAAACTTCCTGACAGGAACCTTTGAGCGGTGCTCAACCTGCCCTTCGGCAAGTATCGCCATTCGGAATGGAAACCGGCGGATGCTGCTCGATCGCTTCACGGATCGAGTTTCATTAACATCCCGACTCATCGCAGCGTGCTGTGGCAGACTCGCGAATTTGCAGGGATTTTTCGGATTCCAACGGTCGGGCTGACTTCGGATCAACGATCATGGGGACTTCGGCTCACGATAATCCCGGGCGGATTTTGGGTTCTGCCGAAGCGGTGATCACGGAGGCTGGCTGACGGTGAACCCCGTCAAACAATCAAGACTGGCGTGGAAGGAGCCTTGGTGCCCATCGAACGACAGTCGGACAAGAGTGTCCAACCAACATCTGGAACTTGAATTTTGGAACGATAACAATGGAAACAGCCACACTCCCCATAGTGACCAGAGAAACGCTGAAGCCCGGCGAAGTTCTCTGCAGCTACTGTACGGCGCGATGCTGTCGCTACTTCGCGATGGCGATCGATACGCCGAAGACCTGGGAACAATTCGACAACATGCGATGGTACATGATGCATGGCCCGTTTTCAGTCTTTGTTGATGGCGCGTCATGGTATCTGTTGATCCCGGGCGACTGTCAGCATCTGCAGGCTGATCATATGTGCGGAGCCTACGACACTCGACCGCAGATCTGCCGCGACTACACGACAGACTCCTGTGAGTATGACAACGACGGCGTGTACGATCAGTTGTTTGAGACGCCCGCACAACTGTGGGAGTACGCTCATGCAATTCTTCCGGCTCGAACGCGACGTTCGGCTGATGGCCGTGTCTCACTTCCATTGTTGCAGGCAAACTAGTGCTTCGTCAGACCTAAAAACTCAGGTTGGACATTCTTGTCCGACAATCCAGCGACGGGGCAGGAATGCCCATTGCCCTCATCAAGTCTGAATCAGGTTCACCAAAGCAGCAGTCATGACGATGCTTCTTCAAGTGCCGCAGTTCATCAGGTCTCGCCCTTATTTCATTCGATTGGCCTTCTGACGTGTCCGACAAGAAAACACAGCGTATCAAACCTCAGACCCTGCGTGGTTTTCGAGACTTTCTGCCAGATCAAATGATGGCGCGTGAGCATCTGATCGATATCGCTCGATCAGTCTACCGCAGCTATGGATTTGCTCCGATCGACACTCCAGCGCTGGAGTATGCGGAAGTCCTGCTGGGCAAAGGGGGAGAAGAATCTGACAAGCAGGTCTTCCGCTTCACGGATCAGGGCGATCGTGATGTCGCCATGCGTTTCGATCTGACAGTCCCACTGGCTCGTTTTGCCGCGCAGTATGTTCAGGAGCTGGGCGTTCCGTTTCGACGCTATCACATCGCTCCTGTTTGGCGTGGCGAACGACCGGCTCGCGGTCGCTTCCGTGAATTCATGCAGTGCGATTTTGATACGATCGGCACGATGAGCAATTCGGCGGATATCGAAACGCTGTTCGTCATCAACGATCTGTTCGAAAAAATCGGTATTGAGCGGTTTACGATTCGAGTCAACAACCGCAAGGTGCTCAACGGGCTGCTGGAAAAGTGCGGCCTCGGTGAACATGCTGTTGGCATCCTTCGTTGCCTGGATAAGCTCGACAAAATCGGTCGTGATGCAGTCGCGGCAGAAATGGTGGAGCGAGTTGGTATCACTGCGGCGGGAGCTTCACAAGTTCTGGATATGGCTCAGTTAAAGGGTACTCCCGATGAGATTCTGCGTGGTCTCGACGGAATGCTGGCCGGAAGTCAGATTGGTGAAACGGGTGTAAATGACCTGCGGGAACTGTTTGCCTCGGTCGATGCCTGCGGCTGGCCGGCGGGCCGAGTATCCCTGGATGTTTCAATCGCACGAGGTTTGGATTATTACACCGGGACGATCTACGAAACTCTGCTGGGGGATCTGCCGGAAATTGGCAGTGTCTGCTCCGGAGGCCGCTACGATAATCTAGCCGATCTTTTTACGGCTCAGCAACTTCCTGGTGTTGGAGCGAGCCTGGGGCTGGATCGAATGCTGGCAGCACTCGAAGAACTGGGACGCACTCAGAAGGCCACAACACCGGCTCCGGTGCTGGTCACAATGTTCGATGCTGGCCGAGTCTCGGATTATCTGCAGATTGGTCGCCGCCTGAGACAAGCCGGAATTGGTACTGAGGTATATCCTGAAGCGAAGAACATCGGCAAGCAGATGAAGTATGCGGATCGTAAAGGATTCCGACTGGCGGTGATTGCCGGCGGAGATGAATTTGCGGCCGGTCAATTTCAGGTGAAGGATCTGCTTAACGGCACTCAGGCGTCGGTCGCGGCTGCAGACCTGATCGCTCATATTTCCGCTTTGCTTTCACCACCGAAATAGCTGAAACCAAAGATTGACTGAGCTGGACAAACAAGGCTGCAGATTGACTGCATTCAGACCGTTGGAATAGTTGCGCACTCATGGTTGAAAATCTTCCCTTCGACACCATTCGCCACAAAGCTCTCACAATTGATGGCTATTCGCGAGCGGCCGTTCAGAGCTATTGGCGAGTTCAGGAGCTGAAGCTTGGTTTTGAACTGGGAGCAAGCCCCTGGAACTTCATGGGGACTCAGGTCTTCCTTGTGACACACGGTCATCTGGATCATCTGGCCGCGTTACCCGTTTATGTCGCGCGGCGACGCATGATGAAAATGGATCCGCCAACGATCTACCTGCCGGAAGCGATCGTTGACGACGTATGGCGTGTCGTCAAAGCGTGGCAGAAGCTGGATCGAGGACGCATGATGTGCGAACTCGTCGGCGTGAAAGAGGGCGACATGATTACGCTGTCACGTGAGCATCGATTTACCGTGTTTCCGACGAAGCACACGGTGCCCTCGGTCGGCTATATCGTTTACGACGTCCGCAAAAAACTGAAGCCCGAATACCATGGCCTGAAGGGCGATCAGATCCGAGACCTTCGGATGCAGGGTATCGACGTCGCGGCCGAGACGCTGACTCCTTTACTGTGTTTTACAGGAGACACGGCACCGCAGGGACTGGATGCTCATCCTGATGTTTACAAGGCGGAAGTGCTGATCACGGAGATGACATTTTTCCGACCGGAGCACCGCAAAGAAAAGATCCACAAGTTCGGCCACATGCATCTCGACGACATTCTGGAACGCGCGGAGAAGTTTGAGAACGAGCTGATCATTCTGGCCCACCTGAGCACTCGCACTCATGAAGCAGAAGCTCGCCGTCGCCTTGAACAGGTGCTGCCGGATTCATTGAAGTCTCGCGTCAAGTTGTGGAATTAGTCTCACGAACGAGCAATGTCGAATGTGGCCACGGAGCATTGGCAGATGGTTGATGTAATCGTTTAGCCGCAAGCTGCCGGCGTCGTTGCCCATTTCGCCTACGCCTGCGGCTCGCCGTTAAACGAGTATGCTCCGTGCGAGGCTGAACTAACCCCCTCTACAAAAGACGCAGCTTCAACAGATGCGTTGCCGTGAACTCCGCTCCCCGCTGCATTGTTTGTCTAAGAGGATTGAGTCAGAATCCCGCTGAAGATTGTCTTTTGATGAACAATTTCAGCGAGCGAAAACATGCCAGCACAGGACGGTGTTTCAGGTCAGAGTTTGACTGTCACTGACTTCTATCGGTCGTTTCTGAGATTTCGAATTGACCTGAACATTACTCAGCCACGCACCGTCAGCCAGCCTCCACCATTTACTCTCAACAACGCTCGTTTTCCACTGGAGAGTGTGCTTCGCCTCACACAACCGACAGCCAAAGGCGGGAAGACAACGCAGTATGTACTTGGTTCGTCGTGCAAAGCCGAACAGGTACACGTCACCGAGAATGTCTGGCATGAGCCTGCCGCTGACATGTGTCTCGTGGCATCGCCGGAAGAGTTTCTCGTCATCAAAAGCTGGGACCGCAACAATCGTGGAGTGATGCTCAGCCCGCCAACACTGGGCGAACAGCCCGAACGTCAGGTAGGCCGCTGTTCAGAAGCTTTTACGGCTCTCAATCTGACTCACAAGTTCGCTGATGCTCGATTGTTGACATCCACAGAGGAGATTGTCGATGCCGTGCTGAATGATAGACCGCTTGTTTCTCAGACGGAGTATGAGCTGGAAAATGGCACGCACGTGTTTCTTGAGTACCCTGTCAAAGTTGTTAACGCGAGCGAGCGTGAGATGTTTTATCAGGTCGATACCGGCCCAGTCCTCATTCCCGATGTCAACTCATTCGACGGCGTTCATGAGATCTCCATGCTGCGCCAGGCCTTTATGGCTCATAATACGCTCAACTGCACTGAGATGCTGATGAATGTGCCCACAGCGATTGGCGGTGGACTAAGCGTGAATCATTATTCGAGAGTTGTGAAGGTTCAGGCAACCAATCGCATGCTCGTTGTAGAGTAGTCCGCTGGTGTCGAACGGCAGAGTGTTCATCAGAGTTCAGTTGAATGCTGGCTGTTTCGTTTGGTTGCGAAAACAGTCTGGCTGACGCAGCACTCAGTCGCTATAGCAAAAAATCCCGGCGTCTGGGTAGACGCCGGGACTTCAGGATTATGCGGACGATAGACTTCGTTGCACAGGCAACGTCCGGGTTTCTAACCCCTTATTTATTCCTCAGGCAATGTGTCGCGGTCGATGCCGTATTTCGCCCAGATGCTTCGTTCCCAGGCGATCGACGCCGGGTTACTCACGGAAGCGTTCAGCATCTGCTGCACGGCGGTGCCGTCGAAACCGGCCTGCTTGCCTTCGGTCATAAACTGCTGACGCAGAACGTCGTCGTCAGCGGAACGCTCGACCGGCTGAACCACGTAGACCGTGCTGAGATCTTCTGTTGAGACGATCCCGACTTTATCGTTTTCGATCTCTTCAAAAACGGTCTTCATGAACTTATCACCGGCAAATCGAATGCTGCCGCCGACTTCATCATTGAAGCGAACTTCGGAACGACGCAAAGTCGGACGCTGCTGCATGAAGTTCATCTGCGGAGTAATGGATTGTTCCATCCACGAAAACGACTGAGTCTGGCGAAGAGTCAACGCGGCTGAATCAGCTTTGCCGAGCACTGTCTGGCCTTCCACTGATGCCGACATGTCCTTGCGTTCGCCTTCAGGCTTTGCAAGTCCTTCACTAATCATCTTTACCAACTCTTCAGCTCGCTTCTTCACAAGGTCACGGGCCTTGATACGCTTCCATGCCAAAACGACCTGATCCTTAATTCCTGGATCTTCCAGCTTCGGCACGTGAGTATCAGCGAACTCTACAATCCACCACGCGAAGTGGACTTCGCCGCCATCAAGGTCGAAAGCATTCTTGACGCTCTGATTGCGAACAAACAAGTTTGTATCGTCAGCCATCGTCTTGGGGAACATGCCGAAGACCTGTTGAGCGACTGTCGCCCCAGCCTGCATGAACGGATTCTGCTGCGGGTCGGTCGCTGCGCCGATTGGATAT
Source organism: Planctomycetaceae bacterium (assembly GCA_947463775.1). Taxonomy (GTDB): domain Bacteria; phylum Planctomycetota; class Planctomycetia; order Planctomycetales; family Planctomycetaceae; genus SXXK01. The sequence goes on from CANHVD010000131.1 coordinate 9,842, forward strand.
GTTTCACCTTCAGCCAGATCCTGGAACGTAATCAGTGGCGTTTCGACAAAACTGCAACCATGCTTAGCTGCCAGTTCCTTCATTCCTTCATTCATTTCTTTTGCGTAATCACGCATCTTCTCATACAGGGCTTCATCGGAGATATCACGGTTTTCGGTGACAACTGCACGACGAGCACTGGCTCGCTTGGCTTGCAGAGCCTTCAGATCTTTCATGACCGCCAGCATTTTCTCATCAAGACTGGTGCGAACCTTCTGGTCCAGCAACTGATCGCGAATTTCGCTCTTCAGGTCATCATCCAATGGCTGATATTCCACTTTCGGAATAACAAAATCCGGCTTCGTGCTGTCCGCTGTTGCTGGTCCAGTTGCCGCTTCTGCTGCAGGAGCATCCGCAGCTGGCTTTGCTTCTTCCGCCGGAGCAGCAGGCGTCTCGGCCGCTGGAGCGGCTGGGGTTTCTGCTGCTGGAGTGGCTGGTTTTTCTTCCGCAGCTGCCGGAGCCGCTGGGGTTTCCGCTGGTGCAGCGGCGGGAGCTTCCTGTTTGGCCGGCTCAGCTGCCGGTGCAGGTTCTTCGGGCTTCGCTTCGTCAGCAAACGGCAGGCACTGATCAGCGGGAGCTTCAGCTTTTGGTTCTTCCGGCTTCGGCTCTTCTTTAGGAGCTTCGGCTTTTGGGGCCTCTGCTGCAGGAGCCTCAGAAGCTGGCGTCTCAGAAGCTGGCGTCTCAGGCTTGGTTTCTTCTGCCTTCGGGGCATCAGCACCTGGTTCCGCCGGAGCAGGATTCTCTTTCGGAGCTTCTCCTTCTGGAGTCGCTGGAGCACTGCCTTCCGGAGTCGCTGGGGCAGCACCTTCTGGCTTTGCAGCCCCTTCCGGAGCAGTACCACCTTCTGCCGGCGGCGTTGCAGAATCCGTCTTCTCTTCGACCTCGACCGGCTTCTTGTACAATCGCTCTTTATTCTCGTTGTAATACGCTTCTACTTCTGCATCGGTCGGAGCTGTCGTTGCCTGCTCAACGGCCTTGTATCCCAGCTCAAGATAAGCCAACTTGGCCTTCTGTGGCTGGCGGAACCCGGGAGAACCCGGCTCATCCATGTGAGGAAACTTCAGACGGTTTTCAGCGAACAGTTTGCCGACTTCGGCATCGGACGGGTCCGGAACTTCGCTCGTGAAAGCGTCTACATCCAGTCGAACTGCATTTAATCGCTGGCTGACCTTAGTTCGCTTATAGAGTTCGTAGTAAACCTCCGGCCCCTGCGGAACGGCCGAGAAGTGAGGATTCAGATGCTGGTAAGCCATCTGAGCTTTGATCTCATTGCGAAAAGAATCCACCAGTTCCG
>CANHVD010000132.1 GCA_947463775.1 Planctomycetaceae bacterium
ACCTGTTGAGCAAACTCGATGCCAACACTGTAGACATAAATACAGTATCTCGTCTAGATTTTCGATCTGCTTCCTTGTTTGGCTCATCCTGACGCAAAGCTGGGAGAGGTCTCCGCCAAAGAAATCGCTAGTAAGGCAAGATGTACTGGCCGTTTTGCGTTATGTCTTGCTTTTCTGTGGGATTCTATTCTCCAGAGAGCTGCTCAACGTGAACTGCCACTGCACTCGTCAACCATGCTGAGTTTTGCGACTCCATGGGCATTGCTTAGGGGTGTTGATAAGTACTGTAGTCGAAATGAGTCTGAAGTCATGTCGTCGGTGCCGGTTTCTTGAGATCAAATCAATAGGAAGCAGTTCTTCGTGTTAGTGAAACATGAAACCAGATGTATTTAGATCGCCTGTCTTTTCTCTTTTGAGTTGGCGTGCTTTGGAGATCCTCGTCCGTTGAGAGTTTTCTGTATTGAGGGACGGTGGGGCTCGTATGGTTTTCGCTCAGAATCTTTCCAGACCTCTGATTTGACTCGAAAATGTTTGATTTTCCCGCGAACAGTTCAATTGACATCGACTTGAGATCCGTTAATACTAGCGTTGTCAGTCTGTTCTTGATCTGACGGGTGCCATCTCATGTTGGCACAAAAGTTGTGATGATGCCCGGTTTTGAGATGTGCTGAATTCCTTAGTGCATCGAGTGTTATTGCTCAGTGGAACTCTCCTGAAGCTTCCATTTCGCTGACTGAGCTTTCCGGTTGGTGGCCTGTTTTCGGTCGCCATGAAGACCATGGTCGCAAAAAGACCTTTGTGTTTCCGGTCAGTTCTGGCATTTGAAGGCTGGATCGCTGTGGCCTCTTCCATTTTGAGGTGGCCCCTTGGAGTCTCGATGTAATTCGAGGTGTGTGAGTCAGGTTGTCACGCGAAGGCGTCGGAACTTGAATCACCGATGGTGGGCAGCGGTTTTTTCAGCAGGAGTGCGGTGAATGTCTTTTTTGGCAGGCACCGAATGACTCTACTGAGTCTCACATCCGATTTGGGATGTGCCGTTTCGTCCCTTTGAACGGGCGAACTCCGTGTTCTTTTCGTGTTTTCTCGGTCGCTATGCAGCGAGCAAGGTGCTTTCTGCCAAACCTCTTTTTGTGGCATCGTGCCCGAAATCGCAGGGTTTGTTGATACCGTGAAAATTAAATATTCGAGAGGTTTGAGGCAATTTCGCCTGCTGCCTCCACTTTTACCCAGGCCAAATCAGGTTACATCTATGCCGACCAGCAGTTCCGATTCTGAAGGAACCAGCGAACGACCACGTCGACGAACGTCGCCCCGTTCCCCATCGTCAGCTCCGGCTCGCCGACCATCAACACGTTCCAAAAAGATTGGCACTGAGGACAGCGTCGCACCGGCGCCTTCTGTTTCAGACGATGATTTCGGTTCGGGTGTCGTCAATGAAGAGCGTCCAGCCCGTCAACCACGGGAGCGGAAAAGTTCAACAGCGGCTGAGCCCAAGCCGTCCGTGCAGAGTCCCCCGGAAGAGCCGAGAGTTCCGAAAGCTCGAAGTGAGCGTCCCCCAGCGAGGCGTGGAACTCGCAGCACACGGCCAGTTCCTTCAGATGCTCCTCCCGAATCGACCTCTGCCGAATCAGAGAGAAGCGAAAGAACGTCAAGCCGATTTGAGCGACAAATTGCTGATGTTGAGCCCCAGACCGGAATGAGATACTTCAGCTCAGAAGAGCTGGATTTTGGGGATGATGACGGACCAGCGCCAGTGCGAGATGCAGCTCCCTCAAGAGATGGCGCGCCGATAAGGGATGGAGCATCTGATCGGGGCGGAAGATCTCCGCGTCATTCTGGCAGAGGCCGTTCGCCTTATCGTGGTGACAGCGATTTGGATCGAGGGCCCTCAGTGGATCGACGTCCAGATTCTGATCGGCCGTATGATCCTGATCGGGATTTCGCGAGTGATCGTGATCTGGACGATGATCGTGATCAAATGTCTGATGATTATGAGGGCGGAGGCTCTGGTGAAGGTGAAGACGGCGCGCCACTGCGACAGGGTGAATTGTTTGACGGAGATCGCCGGCCTCGCCGCCGCCGCCGTCGTCGTCGTCGGGGTGGTGAAGGAGTAGGTGACGGAGATAATGGGCCACGGGGACCAGAACCTGGTCGCAACGACCTGCGTGAACCTGGCCGCAGTGATGGGCGCGAACCTGGTCGCAACGACCTGCGTGAGCCTGGCCGCAATGACGGGCGTGAACCCAATCGCAACGATGGGCGTGAACCCGGTCGCAATGACCTGCGCGAGCCGCGACGCAATGATGGGCGTGAACCCAGCCGATTTCAAGGTAGTGGACGGCCTGAAGGTAACCGAGGCAGAAATGATGGGCCTCGTGGAGGCGATGGAAGAAACGACGGGAATCGTGGGCGTCGTGGTGGCCGAAATGACGGCGGTCGCAACGATGGCGGTCGTGGTCGACGTAGTGAAGGCGGACCACCTCGTGGTGGCCGGGATATGGGACGCGGACGTGATCTGGGAGGTCCGCGACGCGGCCGAACGATTCAGCCGTCCGGTGAAGTCGTTGAAGGGACGTTCGATGGCGTGCTCGAACTTCATCCAAGGGGATATGGTTTTCTGCGCGACCCCAAACGAAACTACGCTGCTGAAGATTCTAACCCATTTGTCTCCAGTTCACTGGTAGAAAAATACAAGCTGCGACAAGGCGTGCTGATTCGCGGTGACGTAGGGCAGGGCACGCGTAATCAGGGACCGCGACTCCGCGAAGTAGAACTCATTGATGGGTTCACTCCGGAGGAGTACTTGAATGTCAAAAACTTCGACAACCTCACGGCGATTAACCCGTTTGAGCAAATCAAACTGGAAATTGGTCCTAAGCCGCTGACGATGCGAGTCATGGACTTGCTATGTCCGATTGGTAAGGGACAACGAGCACTGTTGGTTGCGCCTCCTCGCACAGGCAAGACCATGCTGCTTCAGGATATGGCGAATTCTGTCAGTATTAACCATCCGGAAATTCATCTGATGGTATTGCTGATTGATGAGCGGCCTGAGGAAGTGACCGAGATGCGGCGAATGGTAAAGGGCGAGGTTATTTCGTCATCGCTCGACAGCGATGTTGAAAGCCACATTCGTATCGCGGAGTTGATCATCGAGAGAGCAAAACGTCTGGCTGAAGAGGGCAAAGATGTCTTCATTCTGCTCGACAGTATTACTCGACTGGCTCGTGCCTTCAACAAGGCCAACAATTCCGGACGGACGGGAACCGGCGGTCTGGATATTCGTGCCATGGATATTCCCAAGAAGCTTTTTGGGCAGGCACGTCGCTTTGACGAAGGTGGTTCTCTGACAGTCTGTGGAACGGCCTTGATTGATACTGGCGGCAGAATTGACGAAGCCATCTTTCAGGAATTCAAAGGTACGGGCAACATGGAAATGGTGCTCAGTCGTGAATTGGCTGACAGACGCATTTGGCCGTCGATTGACATCACGAAATCCGGCACTCGACGGGAAGAGAAGATTCTTGCACCTGACCTGCAGGAAGGGATCACGATGCTGCGTCGAAGCTTGATCAGCCTCAGTCCTGTCGAAGCGATGGAGCAATTGACGAAGACGATGGACCGATTTCCAACGAATCGCGAGTTTTTGACGAAGATTAAGGCAGTGCTTTAACCTTCGACACTTAAATGGCGATCAGTGATTTATGTAAGCCCGGCTCCGAAAAGAGTCGGGCTTTTTTATTGGAATTTGATCCCCACGGAGTTCTGTTTTGCACCTCTGTCGCTCAGTGAATGGCTCCCCGGGATTTGGGTTGAATGCGAAGCTTTTGACTGTCGAGCGAAAAGAATGATGAACGGTTCACTGAATGCCGATTCTCATGAGGGCGTCGATTCTGCCAGCAAGGATGCGTTGCGCAGATTGTGCCGCTGGGCGTTCTGACCTGGCTTCAGACAGTCCAATTCTGAAAATATCTGCTTAACCGAGGTTACAGCCATGGAACGGCTCAAGATCGTGCTCATTATCGCAGCAATGGTTGCGACTGCACGGACCTCTCCCGGACAGCAGGCAGCCCAGTCTCCGTCCTCCGACGCGGATCACGCACAACCGACATTCGTCGTGATCGGAGATGTTCGAAACCACAACTACTTCGTACTTTCGCCGCATACGAGAATCACGATTCATCAGGCGGTCATCCAGGCGGGAATGCTTGGTGATTCAGTCAGTGTTTCAGTCGTACGAGGAAAACAGCAGAGAGCCGCGTTTACTCAGAATTTCTCGCGTGCGTCGACTGATACTGGTGAGCTGGTCATGGAAGACGATATTCTTGTCGTGCAGTCCATGCAGCCTATCCAGGAAGCTCACCAAAAGAACGCTGCATTGCGAACCGACGGCGGTGTCGTTCCTGTGACCCTGGCCGATGAATTTATCGCTGTGGGTGATGTTCTTCAGGGGACAGGCGGGCTTCCATCGGCCGACCAACAAGTCAAAATCGCCTGCCGTTTCCGAGGACGTTCGCTATTGGAAAACGCTGCCCTTTCAGATCGTGTTGAACATGGCGATGTGATAACGGTCGTACACAGGGCTCAGGCAACTTCTCGTGGCTTTGGGAATATGGTCCCGGCATCGTCAGAGTGGCAGACCTCTGAAGTGACTCAACCTGCACCGGCCAGCTTAAATGCTGCAGGGAACCTTGTTCCTGAAGTAGCCCCGGCAACTCCTCTTGAGTTCCCTGTTCAGGCTTCTGAGGCGAAGACTTTGGATGATTCTCGAAATCCGTTTGCGGACCCTGCTGAGCCCGCAGATGATGCCGCTCGGGAATCGCATTCAGAAATGGAACAGAGTGAATCGGAACTCTCTGTCAGATCCGTTTCTCAAGCCGCGGCAGTACCATTTGCTCCTGCAGAGAACATCGCACCTCCGGCTCCAGTAGAGATTGCTGTTCCTCTTGAAGCTGCTCGGCAAGTACCAGCCGCGTCAATGGGACTGTGGAATATCCTGTTCATTGGTGGTCTGCTCGTTGCAGGATCGATGATTCTGATTGGCTCTTTGAGAGCTGAAGACGAAAATCTCGGTTCAGAAAGCTCCGCAATGCATTACACCGCGAACTCTGGAAACGTGGTCAAGAACTTTGCGGCGCCGGTTAGTCCATCGATTGAGCCTGCGACAGTCCCCACACCTTCTGTGCCTGAAAAGAAGATCACAGCAACGGCCACCACAGCAGCTGTTACTGCGGTACCTGCAAAGCCGCTTTTGACATCGGAGAATCTTCCCAGTGCAACAGAGACGCAGGCTTGGTTCGGTGGTGACTGGAGGAGTACACAAGCCAGTGCTTCTGTTTCCTCGATGTTATCAGAGCAAGCTGCCACGTGTGATTCTGTGATTGTTGCTGCCGGAATTGATCAAAGCGGAAAAGTTGATTCCCCATCAATCTATCTGATGGAAAAGATGGTTGTTGAATCGTTGAGTGATTCGAAGTCCGCTCATCCTGTAATGATGACAGAGAGCGTGGCCGTTGAGCACAACGCCGCATCTGTGGCCCCCACAAAAAAGCCAATCGCGCCCATTCCGGCATCTGTTTCCGTTGAGCCGGCAATGCTGTCTTCTACGCCAATCCGACCGGTGGTGTCCGAGTCTGTCGTGAATGGTGCAAAAGACTTATCAGATCTGGAAGATCTGCTGCAGAATCGACTGCCGATTGATCTGTGTCAGGTAGAGCTTCCTCTGAGAGTTTCTTTGTTCGGGCGTCCTGCTGGTCCGCGTCGGCTGCGAATCGATGCGGCGCATTCTCGAGTACCAGCTCCTCACATGAACATGTCATCCGAGCGCCGGCGTGATGAATCTGTCACTGTGTCAGCGCAGCGGTCAGCCTTTGAGATGCCATTGCAGGAAGAACAGGCAGGAGAGAAGAAGTCGGCAGCGACCTCTGCAAGCCTGGACCGGGCTCTCCACTATCTTCAGGATCGGACAGACACATGATTTGCGCCATCGACTTTGGCAGTTGCTGGATTCGTTCAGTGTTTCGCAATCCGCGGACACCGGACCGGTTATCGATGTATGCTGAGAAATCAGAGTACGCTTTGATTCCGGACACGGGGCATCATCGAAGATCTTTGGCTGATCAACAGATCCCGTTCGCGGAATGCGAGGGATCACTTGCGGTCGTTGGAAATAACGCTGCGAGAGCCCAGTGGTTGAGCCGAGTTCCCTGCACTCCTCTGTTCGTTGAGGGGGCAGTTCCGTCGGATGATCCTCCAGCTCGGCAGATGCTCAGCGTTTTGACGGAAGCGATGCTGCCTCCGGTGGACGCGGAACGAAGTCTTTGCGTATTGACTGTGCCCGGCGTTCCTGATGAGTCACCGCGGGTTCAGAAGAATGCCGAATTTCTCTCACGCCTTGTGAGAATGCGAGGATACTCGCCGTTCGTCGTTAACCCGGCCGAGGCCTCACTTCTGGCGACTTGCCACGATGCCACCTTTACCGGCATCAGCATTGTGATGGGTGCCGAAACAACCAGTGTCTGCATCGCGCGATATGGAATTTCGCTGGCGAAGGAGTCGATTGCGATCGGCAGTAACTGGATCGATACGGAAGTGGCCAAGCAGTTTCAGATACAGGTTTGGGATGAAGACGGAAATGCGTTCATCGACATGGAGAGCATCCGTCAGTGGAAGCAGCAAAGTTGTCCCCATCTGCGGAATGCTGTGGGAGATCGCGAGCGAATGATGTCACGATTGTACTCGGTCGTTCTTGACCGAGTCACTCGGACCGTGGCTCAACTGCTGCAGTCAACACCGGTCCGAAATGCACTCCATCGTCAGAAACTGGCTGTGATGCTTTCCGGTGGTGCCACGATGATCGAGGGCTTTGCCAGCCTGTTGACAGAGCGATTTATTGAGCACGAAATCGCCGAGCGAATCCAGTCCATTCGCCTCGCCCCCGATCCCGCAACAGCCGTTGTCCGTGGAGCCCTGATCTTCGGAGAACTGGAAGCGCGAGCCCTTGCAGTTGAAGAGGCTGCGTAACAGTTCAGGAATACCTGAGCAATCACATTCCGCTGCCTGCTGCATCGTTCAGGCGGCTGATATCAGAAATCTGCTGATCGATCGCTTTCTGTGACAACTTCTGAAAATCGCCTTCCATCAACGAATCAGACAGTTGACCGGGACGACCTTCCTGAACTCGATCAAGCTCTGATGCGAGACGTTGCATCCAGTCGGGTGGTTCGATACCTGAACCAATGCGAGTACTCATAAAGTCTGCGATTTCCTGGCGCAGCGTCTGGAAGTTACTGTTCACTTCTTCCTGTGTTAGTCCAGCCGCGTCTGAGCAGGCTCGAGAAACCAGAGCCGCCATGCGGTTCTGAGCCAGTGCTCCGACAACGCGTTCCCCCACATGATCATGCAGGGCCGGAAGTCGGACTCCATAATCGGCTTCCAGTTGCACGAGTTCTTCGACAAATGAATTGGCGATGTCCCGGGATTCGTCACCGACATACTCTTCGACGCCGGCTGCGACTTCCAGTTCTCCTTTTCGGACCATCGTCTCGTGAGCGACCTGCCACGGGATCGTGTTCCATTCGAAGCGATCGTACAACGCTTCAAGCCGGAGAAAGTCCAGCAGACAATACAGGCGATTCCCGTAGTCCGAGTGAGTTGTCGTCGTGTTGTATTCGAGGAAGCGATCAAAATTGTCGACGACGCACTCGTAGACAAACTCCGCCAGTTCCGCCGCATCCTCACGGTCCAGTTCGCCGCTTTCGAGATCTTCCAGAATCTTTACGTTCTGAGTTAGTGCAACGGTCTGCTGGAGTTCATTGAAGAGCGACTCCGCACCGTGATGAAGAATGGCTCGCGCATTGCCGAGCGTCAGCATTCGCGTGTGGAACAGATCTTCTCCATACGTTTCGATAAACTGTTTAACGTCTTCGGCATATTCTTCGTCGTGAAGATCTTCCACAACCGAGAGACGCATGGAGCCACTGTGTCGAGTCCAGAGGTCTGAATAGGCATCGAGAAGCCTCTGAATACGCTTCAGGATATTGCGCACTTTTTGGCTCGATTCACCCTTCCATTTTACAGCAGACTGAAGAACGGCTTCGACAGAGCTGCTGAGCCCGATTCGGAACAGGCGATCAAACTCGGTGACGGCTTGCCCTGATGGTCGAGAAGTTCGCTCCATCTGCAGAGCGACCTGCAACAGTTCAAAAGTTTCCGACAACAATCCAAGTCGAGGGAGCTGACTTAACAGTACGCGAATCACAGACTGCAATGTGCGTGCTTTGAGGATCGCTGCAGGCTGACCACCATTTTCGAACGGAACATAGAGAAGTGGGCGTCGCTTCAGTTCTTTGCAGAGACCCGGAAAACACTGGCGAGCAGCTTCAGCACTACGAGCAAACACGGCACCAAACATTCGCGAGAGCTGTCGATCCAGCGATGCCGTGTCCTTGGTAATGGATTCTTCTGAGATGACCGCGCCAATGAGTCGCTCGGCCATCAGGAATTCGACCGTCGTGGAAAGAGCGTTCTGCATCAAGAGAAATCGACATTGCATCTGAATGTCGTACTCGATGTTGCCTTCCAGTCCGGAGCCCAGCGTTGTAATTTCGTAATCGCGGACCTCACGGACCAGTTCACCGAGTCCGTGCAGTCGTCCCCGAATCGAAGCCAGCCATTCTCGGAGGTGTTCTTTCTGATCGTCCGCAGCGGTCAAAGTGGCGGCTGAACGCGAAATCCAGACGGCGGCGATTCCCCACAGTGAACCTACCGTATGCAGGAACTTCAGTCGAGGTTCCATTTGGCGATAGAGCACTTCAAACTCTGTCGTCCCCGGAGCAGATGCACCATCCATCGTGTCTGATGCGTTGCCGTCATCGGTCGAATCGCGATAGGTGACGTCATCCCAGGCCGCTTCCAGAATCTTGTCTTCGGATTCGTCGCCGTCAAACAGATGTTCGATATCGAGGTCGTCCTTGGCCTTGTCTTTTCCGCCTTTGCGACCTCGTTTGCGCTGCTCAGCAAATTCGCCAAGACTTGGAACTTCCCAGAACAATCCTGCGTTGGCTTCGATAAATGCAAACAGTCTGCGCAGATGATTCCAGCGTTTCTCTGGTTCGGACTGATCGCAGATACACTGCAGCAAACGGTGCAACATTCGGTGAATGGAATGCGGTCCGTTTTCCAAAGGAACGGTTTCCGCCTGGCCTAGCCATTGCATCAACAATCCCATCGCTGCCACATGATCTTTACGATCGAGCAAGGCAGTGACAACCTGAGCAAAGCTGCTGGTCGCATCGAAATCTTCGACATGTCGTCGCCAGAAATTAATGTCACCGGCCGACTCGCCGGCTGTTCTCCATTCGGCAAGGACTCGAGCAACCTGAGTTGCAGCTTCCACCGACTTCATGCCTTCGACCTGAGTCAGATCGTTGACTGTTGTCGTGGCATATCGATCCCAATGGTCGGCCAGATCGCGGAAGTCCTTCAGCACGGAATCATGCAGATCTTTTCGGCCTGTTGCCGCAGCTTCACTCATCGTAAGCGAACAGACGTCGAATATCTGTCCCATGATGTCCAGCAGGACTTCGACGCGTGAATCCGGTATCGAATCCTCACGAGTAAAGAACAGCGGAAACAAACCCTGAAATCCGAGGATGTTCCATGGGTCGACGAGACCGCCGCATTCGATGCCACGGTGCAGGAATTCAATGACTTCAGTAATCAATCGGCGCGCAGTATCCAATTGTCCTGCACGCACTGTCCGAGGGACCATGACAAGTCGCGACTGAATTTCTGATTCAAAACGGGCGGAGAGGCAGGGGATTACCGATGCTTCTTCGCAGCTGGCTTCCTCAAATCCCATCCGCGCGAACATCCACGACAAATGTCGATGCTGCACCTGATCAGCACCGTACTTTGCGAGGTACATATTGAGTTCATGGCGAACGTGGCCGAATGGCTGTCGCGATTCGTTCGCCAGCTTTTTCAGACGTCGCGCTCGATCTCCCGATGCTGTGTCCAGCAGTCGCTGATAGAAGTGATCTCGTTGTCGAGCGACAATCGGCAGCAGGGACGTCAATGAGACGCTGGAATCATAAGTCTGCGGCCCGGATCCACTAATCGCGGACGCCATGAGGATTGTCCCGGCCAGCACCGCCGAAGCATCGTACAGCCGTTCGGGATCGTCCGGACCGTCTCCACGATTGATCCAGTCGATCAGCGAGTCAAGAATAAGTCGTCTGACGACGAAACGCCGGTAGAAACCCTTGGTGTCAATCTCATCCGGGTCCCATTCGCCAAACACATAGTTCGTGCGTTTATTGACTGGATGCAAATGGTCGTGCGACCTCATATCCAGACTGAGTTCAGCAAGTCGCTCCAGAGCAAAGTGCGAACTGCCCACGAGATCTTCAGGGAGTCCTTGCATGAATGCGATCGTCGCGTTGACAATCTTCTCGTATGGGCCTGCAGCCGCTCCTACGTCACCAAAATACAGAGGCAGCGGGCAGAATCTCTCACCCGAGTAAACCTCTGAACGGCGATCGTTCTCGAGCACTGCAACAGGACGATAGCCAACAAAATGATTCAACCGCTTCAAGGCTGATTCGATAACTTTTGAGGCTCTGTCATCCCCAACCTCCGCACGTGCTGCGAGCACAGATTCAAACATTCTGGCCAGCAGAAACGGCGCATAGAAATCCGACTCTGCCAGATGTCCCAGCAGGTCCGCATGATGATTTTGGTAGGCCGGGATAAACTGATCGATGGTGAAACGGATAACAGACTCAGCTTGCGCAGGATCAGCGCAGGCGGCATCACCCGACTTTGACAACCGCTGCAATTCCGCGATCAGGAAATCTCGAAGGATCGCCGGAGACGTGGCTCTCTCCGGATCTCGAAACAAGCTGTTCAGTGTGGAACGAAATCGAGGGCTAATGGTCCCCTGTGAAAAATTCAGATACCCCAAAAGATCACGAAGCGCATCCGGATCAACCGGCTGGATTGCAGACTTTGACGTTGTTTTCCTGATACTCACGCGAGAATTATTCTGTCTAAACAAGAAAAATCGC
>CANHVD010000133.1 GCA_947463775.1 Planctomycetaceae bacterium
GCCGTCGATTCGAAAACGTTGTCATCGACCTCTTTCAGTTTTCCTAAATCAGAAGACTTCTCTTTGCCCTGATCTTCGGGAGGAGGATTGTTCTTTTCCGGTGCTGAAAGTTCCGGCCGCTTTTTTTCGGGCGTGCGTTCCATCTTCTTAATGGGAGAACCACCGCTGCTTTTCTTCTTTGGAGCGGCGGGCTTAGATTCTGTCGTCGCTGGCTTTTGCTCTTCAGCCGATGCGACAATCACCGGCTCAGAGCTTTTCGGCGATGATTCTGAGTCTGATGCGGCCTCGGCACCGGTGACTGAAGCTGAAGAAGTCTCTTCAGTCGAGTTTGCTGCCTCTCCAGCATCTTCAGCGCTCTTAGTTGAATCATCTGCTGTTGATTCTGCAGAGACCGGCCCGCGTTGCTGTGCCTGCACCCACGATTCGATACGAGGCTTCAAATAAAACAACAACGCCAAGGCCGCGAATGCCAGCAGTTGCACCCAGAACTTGCGGCTGGCATTCGAAGAGGTTTTTTGTCGAAGTTGCGTCATGAAAAGATGATCTCGCCAGCAAACAACAAAGGAAGTGCCTTTACTTGACATGGTGTGAATTGAGGCACGGGCTTCGCGGGGACTTCTCTGCGGGATACCTCGATGTCGTCGCGAACTGAATAAAGAACAGTCTGCACAAACCAAAAGCCCGACGCCAGTGAGACGTCGGGCTTTGATTGTACTTACGGAAACCGGTGAAGCAAAAATGACTCCGGCAACAAAGTGTCACGCGGAAATCGCTTTTGGTCCCGCATTCCCGAACTACTTGCTGTTGATCGTTACGCCTGGCCAGTCATCCGTGCGGAACGGAGTCAACGGCAGGCCCGCAGCGCTGAACATGTTGCAGACAGGATTGTCAGCCCATGCGTACCGTACGGAGACAGGATTCTGCACGTCTTTGCTGGAGACTTCAATCTTGCCGTCGGGCAGGATCTTTGCATCCGCCCAAACGAACTTCTTGTCTTCACCGGCAATGGCGAACCCGACAGGAGCAGCCACATCAAATGGACGCCAGCCCTTGTCGTTCTGGGCGACGTAATCAAACGTCAGCACGATCTTTGCGTCCTGCTTTTCCATGCTCTTGTACTGAGGACTATGGAACGGAACATCAATGCCGTATTCATTTGCCAGTGCCCAGCGTGCCAGACGACGACCGACGTCAAGTTTATTCTTCGGATGAATATCCTTGCCTTCGCCGATGTCGATAATAACAGCTTCGCCGGTGTGAGCCAGTTTGCTCATCGTCATCGTCTGAGCTTCACGCAGTTCCGCCCAGTCGCTTTCGTCCGGGAGAGCTTTCTCCGCCCTGAAGTCGGCCAACTGGACCCAGTAGAACGGGAAGTCGCCCTGGCCCCATTCGCTTCGCCAGTTGGAGATCATCAATGGGAACAGATCGCGATACTGATATGCTCGGCTGGCATTGCTTTCTCCCTGATACCAGATCGCTCCTTTGATCGTGTATCCCAGGTGAGACTTCAACACGCCGTTGTAAATGTTTGCAGGACGGCTGTTGCCACCCATTTGACCCTTGAGCTGCTGCAGGGCTTTCTTTTCGTCTTCGGTCAGCTCTGTCTTCGCTGACAATTCCGCAAATTTTGCTTCCATGCCGGCCCAGCGTTCAAGAAGTGGTGCGTACTTCTCGTCAGCCTTCAGGACATCACGATTGATCCACGCTTCACAGGCTGATCCGCCCCAGGCGTTGTTAATCATGCCCACTGGAACGCCGGTGGTTTCCTGAACCTGGCGAGCAAAGAAGTATCCAACAGCCGAGAATGAACCGACAGTTTCCGGGCTCGTGACCTGCCACTGGCGATCGTGAGTCAGGATTGGTTCCTGTGAACCCACCTGAGGAAAATTGATCATGCGAATGTTGGTGTTCTTCGCCGTCAGTTTCTCCAGATCCGGATCATTGGATGCATTAACGCTCCATTGCATATTGGACTGTCCGGAACAGATCCAGACTTCGCCAACCAGAACATCTTCAAAGGTGACAGTTTCATCGGCCTTGATTGTCAGTTGGTGAGGCCCACCTGCGGTCAGCTCAGGCAGAGATACGTCGAATCGCCCATCGGCATTGGCTTTTCCTGAAACCGACTTATCGGCCAGCGAAACGGTGACTTCCTGGCCGGGATTCGTCCAGCCCCAGACTTTGATCGGGGCCTTCTGCTGGACAACCATGTGATTGCCGAACACGTTAGGAACCTTGAGAGCCGCCTGAGCATTGATAGCGGCGGTCAGCACGGCCAACACTGTGAATAACCGAATTTTCACTGTAATCCTCCAATGGTGAGAAATGGGAAGGTGGGACCGAGACGCACTGTCACAAAGCCAGCAGATTGAAGTGCGACCTCCGGACCCTGGCTGCCTGAGACGGCTCGGCAAAATGACATCTGTCAGAATTAAAGCAATCCTCCGTGAAGATTGCATCCGAACAGTGCCTGACGCAACCTTGAAGCCAGCCGTCGAGGTTTCCGGGAAGTCGCGGTGGTGATCTCTTTGTGACCAGTGTTCGCCGAATGGAGTCGCAATGTTGTCCACAGATGAACGCAGATAAACATGGATGTAATGGCACAGGCGGCGAGAGTTGGGGCGACTCTCCGAAGGCCAGGCAGAATACATCATGTTCAGGATTCGCCTCGTTTTGAGTTCCTGTGACGCTGAGTTACCATTCGCGAATGGTAGGACACGCTTCGATGACCTCGAATGGGGCGGGGCAGAATCCGATGGCCATTTCTCATGACTCTGTCACAGGTGAGGCGGCTTGATATGGCCAAAAGTCACGGCGTTCAGTTTGTCAATATTGTGGATTCAGTACGTCCCCTGATCAAAGAGTGTACGATTCCGGATGTGGTGCGACGCCAGGCCCTGGGGGATTCATTTGTCCTGATTGATGTCCGCGAGGAAAGTGAATTCGGCGCGGGGCGAATTCCCGGGGCAAAACACATCGGCAAGGGTGTCATTGAGCGTGATATCGAAGAAATCATTCCCGATCCGGCGACTCCGCTGGTCCTTTACTGCGGAGGTGGCTATCGCTCTGCACTGGCTGCCCATAACCTGCAACTGATGGGATATACCAATGTTATTTCCATGGATGGGGGATTTCGAGGCTGGAAGGAAAGCGGCCTTGAGATTGACTCCTCCCCAGTGTAATCCTGCGTGCTGAGAATTTGTCTAACCCTGACCGACCCATTGCCGTTCGCTGTCTGAAGTTTTTCCTCCACCGATCCAGATCCAATCCAGAGAGTGCTGTTTTTGTCAGAGCTTCCTGGAAACCCGCCACCGCATTTTGTGTCCCTCCTGTTTTTCAGCCTCCGTTTCGTGTGACAAGAATAACATGCCGCAGACTGCCCCCAATTTTTCTATCCATTTCGATCACGAAGATCGTTCCAATTCTGTCCGTGACGTCATCGCGACTCGTGAGCCGCACTCGCTGCGAACGTTCACGCCCAGCCAGGCCGTTTTGGCGAAGTCAGCCGGTGTCTTTCACTGGACTCCGGAAGGTCGAAGATTATTCGACTTCACTTCCGGTGTGCTGGTGGCCAATCTCGGCCATAACCCCAAACGCTGGATGGCTCGCTTCACGGAGTATCTCGGCTGGAACCCGTCGCACTTCAATTCTCATGAAGACGGTTTCTTTCAGGCTGTTTCTCTGACGGCCTACAATGCCATCACCGAATTGGAAGCCGAAGCCAGTCGACGGCTGGTTGCCAATCTTCAGGCCAGCGAAGGCGGCAATCGTCTCGAAACCGTGATCTGGTCAGCATCTGGTTCTGAGGCTGTCCAGAAAGCGCTTTGGGCCTGTATGAAGCGTGACCCAAAACGCGAGGGCATCCTGGCGACTCGCTTTGGCTTCCACGGCAAGAAAGGTCTTAGCGGCGCGGTGACGGGATCAGAATCTGATCCGGATCGTGATCCCCGAGTCCATTTCATTACTTTTCCACGCGAAGAATGTTCCGACATCGACAACCCGAAAAAGGCATTTGATCCGGCTCCGTATCGAGCGGAGCTTGAACGAATCTGGGAAGAGTCCAAAGGCACGATTGGTTGCCTGATCACGGAACCGTATCTCGGTGGCGGCGGCAGTTATCATCCGCCAAAAGATTATCTGCCATTGCTGCAGCAGTTCTGCCGTGAGCATGACATTCTGTTTATTCTCGACGAAGTACAGGCCAACTTTGGTCGCACCGGCGAGATGTATGCCTTCGAAGCTTACGGAATCGAACCGGATTTCGTCTGTCTCGGCAAAGGTCTTGGTAACGGTGTTCCGGTCAGTGCGGCGGTTGGCCGTCGCGATGTGTGTGACCCGATGGGTTACGGGGCAACCTCTGACACCTGGAGTGCGAATCCTCTGTCTTCAGCGGCAGTGCTGGCGACATTGGATGAGTTCGAAACGACTGACATTATCGCGAGAACTCAGCACCTGAACAAAATCTTTGTTGAAGGCCTGCGCCGCTTGAAGCAGACCGGGCTGATCGTCAACGTGCGTGGCGAAGGCATGGTGTTCGGCATTGAGTGTGGCCCGCATGGCGACAAAACGCCGAATCAAGTGGCCAATGCGATCGTCGAACGCTGCTATCGAGGCAACTCAGACAACGATGGCATCCATCTGCTGGGACCTTTGGCAAACTGTGTGATCCGCATCAGTCCTCCAATGTGCATGACGGACGAAGATGCGAAGCATTCGTTGCAGTTGTTGTTTGATTTTGTGAGTGATGTGGCGAAGGGATAGTCTCCCGGAACGATGCTCCCATGTTTCGCCTTCTGGCTTTTCATCATGGACGACGACTGGATCGCGAGTTTCTGCTGGTCAGTGACAGCAGTTATGTGCTGGGTCGCGCGGATGATGCGGGACTGCAGACGACGTGGGATGATCGGATTTCCCGGAGACACGTTGAGATCACCGTCGATGCGACTGGCGTTCGGTTGACTCGGCTTTCTGATGCCTCGAACCCGATCTTTGTCGATGGTGCGGAAGTCAGCAACTCTTCGTTGTCTTCCGGACAGTCGTTTGTGATTGGTTCGTCGCGGTTTGAACTGCAGCAGGTGACTCAGGCCGATTCGCCCGGCAATCAGATCGTGCAGCAATTGGCGATTGATCGTCAGCAGCTTCAGCGAGTTCGCTACGATGACGCGGCCAAACGCATTGAGGTGCTGACCAGTCTTCCGGCGGTCATTCGAGAATCGGGGATTGAACGCGATCTGCACGTTCGGCTGGCGAGTTTGTTGCTGGCCGGAGTGCAGAATGCAGATGGCGTTGCCATCGTGGGGCTGTCGGAGAATCTGCGGCCGCGCGTGTTCCATCAGGAGCAACGATTCGAAACCGGAATTCTGATGCAGCCTAGTGTGCGTCTGATCTCCAATGCGATGGAGCAGCAAACGACAGTGCTTCATGTGTGGGACAAAAACACCGGAGCGGATTCGCAGTATACTCAGGTCGCTGGCTTTGGCTGGGCGTATTGCACTCCCTTTGTGGATCTCAGCGGCGATCGCGCGCTGTATATCACCGGACGAAGTGAACCCGACAATCCGGAGGCCGGTGAGCGACGACTGCACGCCGACATCAAGTTCACAGAATTCATCGCGGACATCGTCGGGTCATTACAAAGGCAACGACGACTGGAACGACAACAGTCCGGGTTGCGTCAGTTTTTCTCGCCGCCCATTCTGGAAGCACTTGGCCGTGATCTGGACACATCACTGCTGGAGCCGCGTGAATGTGATGTCACTGTTTTGTTTTGTGACCTCCGCGGGTTCAGCCATCGGGCGGAAGAGGAATCAGACAATCTGACCGGATTGTTGGAGCGTGTCAGTCTGGCTCTGGAAGTCATGACCAGTCAGATTCTGCGATTTGGCGGTGTCACCGGCGATTTCCAGGGAGACGCCGCATTGGGATTCTGGGGCTGGCCGATCAGCTCAGAGGAGAGTCCACTGAATGCTTGCCGAGCAGCGTTGGCGATTCGCGAAGAATTCAGCAAAGCTCAGGCGGACCCCGATAATCCTCTGAAAGATTTCGAAACCAGCATCGGGATCGCTCATGGTCGAGCGGTCGCGGGGAAGATTGGAACTCGCGAACAGGTCAAAGTCACGGTTTTTGGGCCGGTTGTGAACCTGGCGAGTCGTCTGGAAAGCATGACTCGCGAGCTGCATGTGTCTGTTTTGATCGACGAGTTTCTGGATCAACAGATCCGCCAAAAGATGTCGCCAACGGAAGGGCGTGTGCGCCGACTGTTGCAAGTGCTACCATACGGCATGGATCGCCCGCTGCTTGTCAGTGAGCTGGTTCCGGCAGAACATCGGTCGCCGCTGCTGACTGATCAGCATCTGGCGGACTTTGAAAAAGGTGTCACATCATTTATCGCCGGGCAATGGGGGGATGCATGGAAGTTTCTGCATCGCATGCCGGCCGAGGACAGGGCTCAGGATTACCTGTCCATGTTGATTACGCAGCATGATCGCAAGTCGCCTTCAGATTGGGACGGAATCGTTCGCATGAAAAAGAAATCGAGCTGATGGTTCATTGCAATCTTGATCAGGCTGATGCAGAGACGGAACTTCTGCTGCGACTGAAGGCGACACCAGAGATCTTTAAGATGATCTCCGATTGTTCGGCCGCAGAACTCTCTGGCCAACGAAAACTGCGTGAGCATTTTGATCAGGAACTGGTCCGTGCCGCGCTGTCGCTGCATGAAGCCAGAACGAAGGCCATGGGTTCGCTGCCGCAGGCGGAACAATTGTGGCTTACGCGAGTGGGGCTGGAACAATCAACGGCCTGGGAGGTTGCTCGACACAAGGCACAGCGATTTGCCGGAGCCAATCAGGTCTTTGATTTGTGTTGCGGTGTCGGAGTCGATGCCGGGAGCATCGCGGCTCATACAAATGTCGTCGCAGTCGATAATGAGCCTTCGATGTGTCTGCGAACCACATGGAACGCTGACGTGTGGGGACATGCTGGTCGCATGGACTCTCGCTGTCAGGATGTATCGGGTGATTTATGGGCCGACAGGATTGTGCATGTCGATCCGGATCGGCGAGCAGGCAGTGATCGGCCTACGAAACGTCTTGAGTTGTATCAGCCGAATCTGGAATGGATGCAGAAGTTGACTCGCACGGCGGCTGGTGGCGGCATCAAGATTGGTCCCGCCAGCAACTTCTTGCAGAAGTTTCCTGGCTGCGAAATCGAGCTGATTAGTCTTCACGGAGAATGCCGCGAAGCCACGGTCTGGTTTGGCTCTATGTCCGGCCCGCACACGTTTCGTGCGACCGTGCTGCCCGCCGGAGAATCGTTGAGTGAAGATCCGCTGTCGGCCTGGACCAATACGACTCCCACGCCCGGCGCTTATTTGTTCGATCCGGATCCGGCCATTGTGCGCTCGGGGCTCCTGGATGTGATGGCGGAACGGAACAATCTAATGCGACTGGATGCGGAAGAAGAATATCTTACATCCGATCAGATTCCTTCTACCGCGTTTGTGACAGCGTTCAGGATTGAGGCCGTTCTTTCTAACAGCGTGAAAGAACTAAAACACTATCTTCGCAAGAGTCCATCGCAGCACTACGAAGTCAAATGTCGCCGCATTTCGATAGAAGCGGATGTCGTGCGAAGACAACTTCCAACGGGGGCGGAACCGCCGCGAGTCATCATCTTTGCAAAAGTCGCGGGTCGAGGTGCCATTGTTGTGGCTCATCGGGTAACAGGAGCTTCCTGATGACTATGTTTCGTGCGTTCGTGATCTGCGTTCTCCTTGCGCCGAGTGCTGTTCTCGGGCAGGTTGAAGACTGGCCGGACTATCGAACCGTGGCGGCAGACCTGCAGGTTCCACAGATGATGAAAGCAGAGCCCGCGGCCGGTCACCGTGTTCGTCGCAACCTGCCGCATTACGAGTCGAAGGTGTATTACGCTCTCTACTTGCCGTCCGACTGGCAGCCGGGTAAATCGTATCCGGTGATCGTTGAGTATGCAGGCAACGGCGGCTACCGAGATGCGTTGGGAGATGAATGCAGCGGCCGGCCTGAAGACTGCAATCTGGGTTACGGGATGTCGGCTGGCAAGGGATTGATCTGGATCTGTCTGCCGTATCTCAACGACGATGGCAGCGATCTTGCCCTGACATGGTGGGGCGATGCGCCAGGCTATGATCCACAGCCAACGCTGAAGTACTGTCGAGCGGCCGTGGCGGATGTTTGTGCAAACTTCAGCGGCGATTCAGAGCGAGTCATCCTTACCGGGTTTTCTCGCGGTGCGATCGCGTGCAATTATCTGGGGCTGTTCGATGACGAGACTTCTCGTCTGTGGCGAGCATTTGTTCCGTGCAGTCATTACGACGGAGTGCGTCGCTGGCCGTATCTTGAAAGTGATTCAGCGGCGGCTGCGATGCGTCTCCAAAGATTGCAGGACAGACCGCAGTTTATCTGTGGTGAACGAGATCAGATTGAGGAGACTCGGAAGTATCTGGCATCATTTGATTTGCAACAAATAACGTTTGCATCAACGGGATTTCGCAACCATTCTGACCAGTGGATTTTGCGACCTTCAGCGACTCGCGATCGATTGAGAAATTGGCTGGATGACGTGATCCGACCTTCGGTGGTGGTGAAGAAAGAATCTGAGTAGTGGGCTGTTGACTTAATCGCAACCCGACGCGTGAGTTTTGAAGTTGTGCACTTTCAGGCCCGGAGGGTCGACAAATCCATTGCCGGTGGCGTGAGCCACCGGTATGCAAACATAAGGAATCTGAGGCCCGGAGGGCCGACACAAGGGCGGATGTGTCGGCCCTTCAGGCCTGAAACGCACTGTCTTTTGCAGTCCGGTGGCTCACGCCACCGGCAGAGGATGTGCCGGGCTTCCAGCCCTAACGAAAATGCGCAACTCCAAAACGCGTGAGCCAGGGATTTACGGAGACATTGGTAAACCCCGACAGCTAAATCCCTCACTAACGTTTCGGGTTATGAATTCGTAGTAGATCAGTAGGCCGATAACGCCAGGCAGATAAGATTGACGATGGCTGCATGTGACTTTAACGATCCTCGCATCGACGAAGGCATTCGTCTTTTTAATACGGGCGAGTACTTTGCCTGTCATGATGTGCTGGAAGATTTCTGGAGCGAACTGACCTGTCCGGAGAAGCCATTCTTTCAGGGCTTGATTCAGACGGCTGTTGCTCTGTTTCATTTTGAAGAAGGAAATCTTGGCGGCGCGCGTCGCATGAGCATTTCAGCACGCGGCTATATGAGCAGCTTTGCTCCTTCACTGGGCGAAATTGATGTCGAGCGACTGTTGAGCGATCTTGAAGTCTGCTTCTACGAGTTGTGCTTGCCGCATTCATCCTACCCCGCCGAAATTCAGTTAAGACCGGAGTTGATTCCGAAGATTCATCGTCGGATCGACTGAGTGACATTCTGTTTGCACATCGCAATCTGGTGTGCAGCACTCCGCCAGACGGCCGACCTTCAGGGCTTGCTTCCTTGCTGAGAAGTAAAGCGCGACGCGCCGTATTGCTGAACCCCGGGCAATTTCAACAGCTGCTTCTTTGGTGTGCTTCATCTCTTCAGGCAGCCAATTCCGGAAGGCGTCATCGCGGTTCTCGCAAGCATTTGAAATCTTGATAAAGATCGAACGCAAGTTTTTCACGGTCAACAGGACATGAATTTCCTGCTGTCGCTCGATGGTCTTGTGATGTTTGCTACGGGTTGGTTTCGTAAGTGACAGATTGACTCACTTATGTGACGTGATGTCACAGTGTCCTTGGTTGAAAAGAGCATCACCGAGAAATGATGCGGGTATGCCAGCATCGCATACTGATGGCAGGTTCAGGGCGGGTAGGTTCTCATGGATTGTTCACCCAATGGTTTTTGTTGCTAGTCTCAGCAGGATCATCTTCTACAGAAAGCACGCTCTTCCCAATCAGATGCGGAAGTCCTCTGTACATTAACATTTGTCAGCAAGCTTTACCGGATCGCTCCGATCAGAAGAGTCAGTTAGTCACAACAAGATCAGCACCCTGACGCTCAGCAAGAACTTGTGAAATGAAATTCTGTGCGATTGAAGTTCAGGGGTGCACAAATGAGCGAGATCGAACTGGTACTTGAAGAGTCCCCGTCGCATTCGGGTTGTTGTCTTCGCCTCAGCGGTGATCTGAATGTTGTGAATGCCCAGGCCCTGCATCAACATGTGCTTTCGGTCTGCGAGAAGTTCCCGGAAGTCGTGTTTCACTTCTGTAACGTCACAGCCTTTGACGTTTCGGGAATGCAAATCCTCCTGTCCGCCGGAAAACAAGCGGCGACTCGAGTGACCTATCGCATCGGAGATAGTGCCGATTGCATTACTCATTGGCTTGAGATTGCGGGCCTTTCATCAGCGTTCGCAGATCAGACCGCCTGATTCATTTTGCTGAATGCTGCATTCCGGTTCCCTTCTCTCCGAACTCTCGGGCTACCATGAACACTCTGACTAGAAAACTGACTTCCAGCATTTCATCGCTATTGATCCGGCGGGAAAATGGTTCGGAACATGTCAGAATAGACGACGCTGCTGGTGAAGAGGCTGCCGATTCTGCCTTCTCCTCCCCACGCCGAACACATTCCAATCAGGAACGTCCTCGACTCGCTCGCAAAGCGGATCCCACCGAAGTGGCGGCGATGCTGCCAATTCTGGATTCTCTGTCCAAGCATGTTCACGAGACTGCAGAAGATTTGCAGCATTCAGTGCTGGAAATCAGCACCGGCTTTGGAGGTATGGCTGCGCGTGTTCGCGAAACCGTCGAGACAGCTCACAGCGGCTTGAAGTCCGACAGCGGTCTCAACACAGACGATACAATTCACGAAATTCGCAGCGTTTTAGGCAGTTTGTTGTCCGCAGTTCAGGAATCAACTGACTCATCTCAGCAGCTCTCTCTGCGAATTCAGAAGCTTGAACA
>CANHVD010000134.1 GCA_947463775.1 Planctomycetaceae bacterium
AAAGCGGTTCAAGAAGGTAGCCGGTGGTCAGCGGAGCGCAACCACCGGTACGTGTCAACACCTGCGATTGCACCCGGAAACGGGTGCCAGAACCGCGATTTCTGTCATCCCTTCAGGATGCGTGTTCTTCCTGTTCAGTCACCGGCGGTGGGCCTGTCGGCGACCGCCGGCTACTCTCTGAAATCCTTTCAGGATTAGTCGCATTGAGATCTGCCTGGTACCCTCGCGCACATGAGCTCGCGTTGAACCAAATAGGCAACCGATCATTCCATCACGGAGAAGTAGTTCAGGACGGCCGCGTCAAACGCTTCCGGACTGAGCCGAAGAGGAACGGAATGATACTGGCAGTAGTTGCGAACCTGCAGCAACAAGTCACGCGGCTGACACAGTCGAAACGGTCGCCCAATGCTCTTGTAATGAGTATCAACCAGGTAGCTGATGGTTGCCGGATCGTGCGCAAAGTTCATCTTCTCACACATGATGCGAAACAGATCTCGAAACTCGGGTTCCGATGGATCCGGAACTTCAATCTTGTACGGAATTCGTCGCAGGAACGCCCCGTCAACCAGATCTTTCGGCTCAAGGTTTGTTGAGAACACGATCAACTGGTCGAATGGAATTTGAATCTTCTTGCCATTCGGCATGTTCAGAAAGTCATAGCGTTTTTCGAGTGGCACGATCCAGCGATTCAACAACATATCGACCGGCATTTTCTGACGGCCAAAGTCGTCAATCACCAGCGTGCCGCAGTTGCTCTTTACTTGCAGAGGGGATTCGCAGATTCTTGATGTTGGATTGAGCGATATCTCCAATTCGTTCATCGTCAATTCGCCACCAGCAATGACGGTTGGGCGTTTGACCTGAACCCAGCGTCGATCAATATCCTGCGAATCCATCAGCCCTGAATTGGTACTTGGATCTTCTACCGACTCGTGTACTGCCGGGTCGAAGATTCGCATGATCTCGCCTTCGATGGCAATCGCGCGAGGAATCCAGACGGTGGTCCCGAAGGCTTCGGTGACTCGTTCTGCAATACTCGTCTTGCCGTTACCCGGCTCGCCGAACAAAAACATCCCGCGACCTGAATTGATCGCAGGCCCAAGGCGATTCATCATCGCTTCATTGATGATAAGCCCTTTGAACGCGCGTCGCAGGTCATCCTTCGTCACGACCTGTCCGGCAATCGATTGTGCCGAGACGGATGCAACGTAATCCTCCAGCGTAACCGGTGCGGCTCCGAAGTAAGTGCATTCTTCAACATAGCGGCGAGCACGCTCGCGGCCGGATTCTGTGATCACATACTCAGAATCGCCCGTTGAGGTTGTTCCAGACAGATCAATGTGCTTGTCCTGCCGCAACTGCCTGAGCATCGGCTCGATGACTTTGTACGGCAGCTTGACCTGATTCGCGATTTTTCGACTGGTCTCAATCCCTACCTGAAACAAGTATCTCATGATGATCTTTTCGACCATCACAGGTGGAATCCCGGCCTCGCGCATCGTCCGTGGCTGACGCGGAACGAATCCATCGGACGACGACTTGCTCGCCTCGCGACGCTCCGCCGGCGGCTCGCCGAGCAGCATGTTGACGCGGTTAAAGAGTTCGTCGAGGCCATCTGTGGCAGAGTCTTTTCGGGCGGACTGCAGATTCGACACGCGACAGGCTCCTTCAATAGTGAGCAGATCCAGTGGGTAGTATTCTGGATGTAGGTCACCGTTGATGAATCGTCAAACCTTGTTGCAAGTCATCCACATTTGAACAGAATGCGGGGATGCGAGCGGTTCGGTTGTGAGACTTCTGAGTCACCCGGTCAGGAATTCGATACGATCTGATTCTTCCGGACTACCGGAATACCTGACATCTTCCCACCCGATAGCCACTCGCCAGTTCGAAGAACACTGACTCTTTTCACAACTCATAGCCATCAACACTGTTCCTTATTGAGGACGCCAGAATGAAATTTGCAATCTGCCACGAGCTTTATGAAAACGTTGACTGGGCCACACAATGCCGACTCATGGCTGAGGCCGGATACAAGGGGATCGAAGTTGCTCCGTTCACGATCTCTCTCGACCTGCCTTCCGTCCCGATGTCAGTTTATGAAGGCATGCGAGACGAGGCTGCAAGACATGGATTGGAAGTCATCGGCCTCCACTGGATGCTGGCCAAAACCACAGGTCTCTATCTGACCAGCCCTGACAGTGATGTCCGCAAAAAGACGGCGGAATACCTGCGATTGCTGGCCAGAGTTTGTCGGGCACTGGGAGGTACCGTAATGGTCTTCGGTTCACCGTTTCAGCGAAACCTTTTGCCCGGAGTTACAGCGCAACAAGCGGCAGATTTTGCCGTTGAGGTCTTCAGCTCTGTGACTGACACCTTCGCAGAACAGCAGGTCGTGCTTTGCCTGGAACCACTCACCAGGAAAGAGACCGACTTCATCAACACGTGTGATGACGCCATGGAGATCATTCAACGAGTAGATCATCCGACTGTAATGTTGCACCAGGATGTCAAAGCGATGTTGGGCGCAGAGACCGAATCGATCCCCTCATTGATCCATCGTCACAAAAATTTTTGTAAACATTTTCATGTCAACGACACCAATCTTCTCGGTCCGGGCATGGGTGAAACGGACTATCATCCGATCCTGAAGGCCCTTCTTGAGTCACGTTATGAGGGTTGGGTTTCGGTTGAAGTGTTCGACTACAAACCCGGCGCGCAGCACATCGCAGTGCAAAGTATCGAGTACATGAAACGTGTTCTGAATGACCTGCAGCGAGATGGAATTTCTGGCTGATCGACTAGTCTCACAGTGCCTCAACACGTTACAAAAACACGATAAAAAACAGGTTTTTCTGTAACAACGGCAGCGACGAAGTGGTTCATGACTCAACCATTACTCAACGACCGGAGCAACTCGTTTTGATGTCCCGTCATGCCGACTCATCAGCGATGCGCGGGTCAGGTTCATGAGGTCACACGGTGACCTTCAATGATCGAAAATGGTGCTCGTCATTGAGCTCATCATGATGCTCATCATCACTCTGCGCGAGCCTCGCAAAGTGTGATGATGAGTGCTCAAAAAAATGTTCTCACGAGCACGGGAAACCCGCGCATCAGTCTTGCGTTATTCAAACGATCACCTACGATTCCGATCACCAACAGCAGATTCTGTTGTTTGTTAATCGGATGCACGTAGCGAAGGAATCGCCTCACAGCGGACTTCAAGACGGTCATCAGCAAAGAAAGGAATCTGCATCATCTTTGTCATGGGGACATAGATGATCTGATGTTTTGGTCTGTGGTTGTTCCTGCTTGTTTTTAAGCCCGGTAAGCTTCGGCAGGACGGCCGCTCAAGTTCAATTTTTTTTGGAGGAACGTACAGTGGCAAAGAAAGCTGCAAAGAAGGCCGCAAAGAAGGCTGCAACCGCTAAACCAGCTGCTAAGAAGGCTGCAAAGAAGGCTGCAAAGAAGAAGTAGTCTTAATGACTCCTTCTGAGATCTTGCGACGGCTGGTAGTGCAAACTACCAGCCGTTTTTTATTGCGCTGTTCAGCAATCACGGGCCGTCAATCCATCCGCTTCGCATGACATGGCTGAGCAATCCACACCCCGATATCCGCACTGGCCTGAGCCATCATCGCCTTCCGCACGATGATGCATGACGAGTGATACCGCAACGAACTCGATGCCTGCTGAGATCACACACACAGACAAACTTGCGCAGCGCGCCCGATAGCGACTCTTACCACAAGACTTAGTCTTCGATCCGCCTTCATCTGAAGATTGCTGATCTCACAAACGAACTCAGCGTGTATCGCGCAACATACTCAGCAACTCTCTGTTTTGCTTGATGAGCTCCTGAGTGACCGTCAATAGGATCAGCATGAGTTACTGCATGGTGTTTCACTGAAGACCCGATTTCTGCACATCTCAACATCACGCTTCAGCCTCAAGAGAGTGGCCCGAGAATGCTCGACAGAACGCCGGATAGGTAGCGTGGGCGAAAGCGAAAGAGGAATCCGGGGAAGTCGTGCCCTGTTTGACTTTGGTTTCTGCAAACAATGTTTAGCATGCGTTTTTCCCGCCTTCTTTGCTGAATGACATTCATCCCGCCCCAATGAGTTTTCGTCTATGACTCGAAAAACCGATCCGCTCGTGTATTCCTCGATTCGCGAAGCCATTCTGGTGACCGGCATCTGGCTGGCCGCTGCGATATGGTCAATCTCTGTCTGCTACACCATGGGATATCACCGCGCGACAGATGACCTGAAACTAGTCCTTGGCTTTCCGGACTGGGTCTTCTGGGGAATCGTTATCCCGTGGTCGACATGCACAGTCGTGTCCATCGTCTTTGGTCTGATCTTCGTCCGCGACGGAGATCTTGGCAAAGATATTGAAGACGCCGATGATCTTGGACTGGGAGGCTGATCTCGATGAATGCTCTGACTCAATTTGTAACCGCATCAAACATACTCGCTGCCGATGCCGCTGCTCCACCAAGTGTAGGCTGGGGCGCGATGACGATGCTGATCCTCTTCATTGCGGGCTCAATGTGCATCGGCGTCTTCGCAAACATGACCACACAGAAGGGTGGTTTCATGAAAGGCTTCTTCCTCGGCAACCGAGGACTGGGAGCCTGGGCTTTGGCACTCACCGCAACCATTCAGAGCGGCGGAACCTTTATGGGATTTCCGTCGCTCGTCTATTCCCACGGCTGGATTGTCGCGCTGTGGATAGGCAGTTACATGGTGGTGCCGATTACTGGGTTTGGCATTCTCGGAAAGCGATTGGCTCAACTCAGTCGACGAACGGGAGCGATCACTGTCCCTGATCTGTTTCGAACCCGCTTCAACAGCCCCGCCCTGGGTTTCACCTGCACTCTCTTCATCCTGCTCTATCTGTCATTCATGATGTTCGCACAGTTTAAAGCCGGGGCGATCGTGATTCAGCTTGCATGGCCGAACGGCGGAGAGCTGTCGTTGTCAGAAGACGCGGTCTCTGTTTCGGAAACTCGCTATCACATCGGCCTCATAGTTTTTGCTGTCACGGTAGTTGGCTATACGTTGATGGGTGGATTCCTTGCAGCGGTCTGGACAGATCTGTTTCAAAGCCTGCTGATGTTTGTCGGAGTTGTAATTCTGCTGGTCGCATCCCTGAATGCTGCCGGAGGACTGGAGAATGCAACAAGAGTATCGGTGGCAAACACCGGGCCGGGATTTGCCACAGGGCCAGGCTTCATTGCCGATGGATCGAGTCATGAGTTTCTGCCTTTATCTCTCGCGATCTCCTTCTTCGTCGTCTGGATCTGGGGTGGCGTCGGAGCGCCTGCCGGACTTGTCCGCCTGATGGCCAGCCAGAATACGAGCGTGATTCGTCGTTCGATCTATCTGCTCAGCATTTACAATATGGGCATTTATCTGCCGCTGATTGTCATCTGCGTTTGCGGACGCGCGTTGATCCCTTCACTGGATGGCAAGACGGACCAGATCATTCCCCGGATGGCGATCATGACCACAAGCCATTGGCCGGGAGGATCATTTGTCGCGGGATTGATTCTTGCCGCTCCCTTTGGCGCCGTTATGGCCACAGTCAGTTCTTATCTTGTGGTTCTGTCCTCAGGTGTTGTGCGAGATATCTATCAGCGATTCATTGCTCCGAACGCAGATCGCAATCAACTGCGTCGCGCCGCGTGGGGAACCATGATTGTTGCGGGACTCATTTCGGTTGCCGTCAGTTGGTACCCAGTCACCTATCTTCAGGCATTCATCGTCTTCAGTACATCCGGAGCCGCAGCCACATTTCTGGTCCCGGCCCTGATGGCCTGTTATTGGCGTCGCGCGACAACAGCCGGAATTTTTGCGAGCATGATCAGCGGGGCGATGACTGTTCTCGTGCTTTACCTGATTGGGATTCTGAATTTACTTCCTCACCAGGCGATCGGCGCGGCAACCGGCTTTCGGCCCTGGTATCTTTGGGGCTTCGACCCACTGATCTGGGGCATACTGGTTTCCGGAACATCCGGAATCCTGATAAGTCTCATGACAATGCCGATGGATGAAGAACTCATCTCAAGAATGTTTGATGAGCAACCTGAAGCACCATGACCGCTGACCGAAGCTCTTCGTGCAAGACAAGTGTCGAGCTGCCGGTTTGACATTCACGAACTGGCATCGCCTCTCACGACTCGGTGCTGATTCATCGCTTACCGCCAAGCCGCAGGAGACGGCACTCGTGGAGTCCATTTCCAGTGGTTCGGAGGTATGCGACGAATGTCACCCGACGCGAGAGCATCTCACAGCATCAGCGATGATTCGCTCTACGGCATCCGTAAATGAAAGGCCGGCTTGTTGCAGAGCAGCCGCGAAACCTGCGTCGGGAGACAGGCAGGGGTTAGCGTTGACTTCAAGAATCCACGGCTGCCCATCGTTGTCGACTCGAAAATCAACACGCGCATAACCTTGCAGATCAAAGGCGGTCCAGCAGCGACGTGCCAGAGCTTCGAGTTCATCTAACAGCGCGCGGTCGGATAACGGAAACTCGAAACGACGCGGCGTATTGATGTACTCCATTGTCGACTCATCCCACTTCGCATCGTGCCCGACAATTCGAGGCTTCCCTGCGGCAAAATTAATGAACTCAATCTCCGCTGGTGGCAAAACATCTGGGCCATCTGTCCCAGCAAGCAGACTAAGATTGAATTCTCGCCCGTCAATAAACTGCTCCGCAAAGTGTGGAGTGCCAAACTGTTCAGCACGAGCAGCAATCAAGGATCGCAGTTTCTCCGTTGAGTGACGACCGCACTCGACAACACTGTCATCTCCCAGACCCAACGACGCGTGTTCGGCAATCGCTTTAACGATCGCTCTGTCAGGATTCCAACTTCGTTCATGAGCACCTCGCCAACAGTCGTCGCCACGCAGAGTGAGCCAGGCCGGTGTTGAGATCTCCTGATCCAGCAGGCGTTGCTTCGCCACAAGCTTGCTGGTCGTCGTCAACATTGCAAGACTTGAGGCGCCGGTGAAAGGAAGCCCCAGTGCTTCCAGAAAAACAGCAACAACCGGCATGAGGCGATCCGTACCGTCCAGAGATTCAGCCAGATTGAAAACAACATCGGGCTTAAGCCGGAGCAGAGCATCTCGGACAGGACCAAGATTCAACGAACAACTGAGCCGAAGCGACTCATGACCAAGTTGACGCAAAGATTCCTCAACGGCAACGCACTGCTTCAGCACGTCAAGATCACCACTTGAGTCAGTCGCTGCAACCTGATTGTAAAGAACGACGATGCGCATAGGGACAAACTTCTCTGATTTCCGCAGACCGATTGCGTCCTGATTCAGATCAACGAAGAAACAGGATTCACTCATCCTGATTTGTTGTCTCAAGAATGAAGCAGGACGATCATCGGGATTTATTCAGAGAGTTCAAATGACTTCGGTTTCGACTCGAATCCTGAATGCAGGCAATTCGTTAAAACACGGCCAATTTTGTACGCTGAACCTAAAACCGGACCATAACCGGACCATAAATCGTCAGGGAAGCCGGCTAAACCGTTCAAATCAGAGGGCCGATTCACCCCGTGTCGTCAGTTTTAGGGCGGATTCGTTTCACGAAGCCCGGGAGTCGGACGTAAAATCGCAAGGAGACGACATTGCGCCTGGAGAATGGACCGATGACTGAACAAACACTTGATTGCCCTACCTTGAACATCACCGAGACAGCGGAAAACGTCTCTCTGGCTGAGACGTCACATACGACGAATTCTCCTCGCTCATCAGATAGTGGTGAGTTGGGCTCAGCCTCGCCCGAGAAACCCTCCGCTGGTGCGTGGGGAGAATCTTCGGAAGGTGAAGATTTTGACTACATCCCCATCTCTCCATGGGCTCCGATTGCGTTGTCGTTGGGACTGCTCGGGCTGACGGGATTCATTGGCATCTTTGGATTGTACGTTGCCTTCTTCGGGATTTTCATTGGGATTGCCGCGATCACCCGAATCCGTGCCTCCGCCGGCTCTGTCAAAGGGACGGGGATGGCTGCGTTAGGACTGGTGATGTCTCTTGCCAGTTTTACACTTGGTTCAGCAAAAATGGCTCATGCCTATTCCACGGAAGTTCCTGAAGGCTTTGCTCGCGTAACTTTTCCCAAGGATATCGCTGATAAGCAGTTTGTTTTTGTCAACGGACATCGCAAACTACACCCGGATGTGGCAACTCTTGTGGGTCAAAAGGTTTACCTGAAGGGATTCATGTGGGCGACTCAGGAAACAGAAGGACTCACTCGCTTCATTCTCCTGAAAGATAACGGGGAATGTTGCATGGGAGGAAAGCCAAAATCTCATGACTTCATTTTCGTGACACTGAAATCCTTTAATGATGGTGAACGTCCTCAGTTGTCTTATCGAGCAGCGGACCTTGCGGTGAAGGAACTCACGGCGGAGGAACAGGAGAAACTTGGCGTCACCAACAAGCTGCAGCTTACAACGCCAGCGTATATTGGTATGGTAGCCGTAGCTGGAGTTCTTAAGGCCGACGTGAAGGCGGGCGAAGGCTCGCCATCAGAAGACTATGACTTTGCGCCCGTGTATTCCATGGAAGCGGAACTGGTAGAAGAAGCGTGGACACGATTTTAGGCCACGCGTTGACAGGATGCAGATAGCCATGATCAATCGACGTACCACGTCAGCACTGGTGCTCAGCCTTGCTGCAGCATCTTCAGGTTGTGGAGAATCCCAGGAAGGTTACGTCGATTTCGAAAGCACGAAGCCAGCGCCAACACAGCAGTCCGCTGCGCCGGCAGAGGATGTTCAGCCCGACAAACCTGAAACGACGAAAGTGCAATCCGTTACTCCCGTCAGCGCGGCATCAGAGGCAGAGAGTTCCCTTGTCCAACAGGCAGTGTCCGAGTCTGCAACTCCGTCGGCAGCACCTCCGACTCCACCCGTCCTGACCTCAGAGCACTCCGGACTCCAGGGACCTGCCGATGTGCCGGTTGTTGAGAACATCGTGTCCGGCGAAACACGAAAGATTGAGCTGCTGATTCCGGAGAAACGTCTGCGGAAAGAACGGGGAACCTCAGCCGTCAGAGTTTCGTTTGATGACATTGATCTGCTCAAAGTCCTCAACATGGAACCCGTCCCGGTGAATGCCGTGGAGTATTTCCCGGAATGGCTAAAGGCTCTGGACGGCAAACCGGTTCGGATCCGCGGCTACATGTATCCGACCTTTGAGTCGACCGGACTGAAATCATTTGCATTCGTCCGAGACACAGGGATTTGCTGTTTTCAGCGCAAGCCAAAGATTTACGACATCATTGGGATTACGATGGCCGAGGGCGTCACGGCGGACTATATGGAACTGCGA
The DNA here is from genome assembly GCA_947463775.1 of Planctomycetaceae bacterium. Classification (GTDB taxonomy): domain Bacteria; phylum Planctomycetota; class Planctomycetia; order Planctomycetales; family Planctomycetaceae; genus SXXK01. The sequence goes on from CANHVD010000134.1 coordinate 9,362, forward strand.
CCGTTTGACGTGGAAGGAATTTTCCACATCGACCCGCAGGTGGATGCCAACGATCTTTCTCGGCTGTACCACATAGACAATGCTCGAGTGCTGGAGTAACGAATAACCGCCCATGGCAGATGGTCACTTCCGGTCGACGATCATCGTTAAGACCAGGAAGACAATTGTGACACAACTCCGTGCTGACAGAGTCGTGCATTCGTGGTCTCGCCAGGTATCATCTCGGAGTTTTGAGACTTGCTCTCAAGATCGGTTCCTGACATCTCCGGACGCTTGCAACTATTGATTTCCGGATGTGGTCGGTATGATGGGACAACGTCTGACCGCTGCTAAACATGTTGTCGCAGTGCTTCACGATCCCGCCGGAAAGTCCCTCCCATGCGAATGCTTCCTCTGCTGGCTGTATTGTTGATCGCTCTCGTTTCTGCATCTGCAGAAGCCGCTTTCTGTCCGTTCTGCGATGCCCCGACCCTGGTGATGGCTGAACAAATTCAGCAGTGCGATCACCTCGTTCTGGGGAAATGGATCGGAGGAGAAAAAGCAACGGCAGTTAAGGGCGGGACCTCGAAGTTTGAAATTGTCGAGATTGGCTTCTCAACCGGTGATAAGTTTAAGGTCGGTCAAATTCTCGATATGCCGCTTTATGTGGCTGGCACCGAGACAGCTCGATATACGTTGATGGGACCTGAAGAGCGTCTTGAAGATTGGCATGCCCCGGCAGAAGTTTCTACGGACGCGTGGCAGTATCTTTCGAAGATGCCAGCACCGGTAACGGATCCCAAAGCCCAGACCGAACGTTTGATGTACTTTCTGCCATACTTCGAACATTCCGACTTGCTGGTGTCGAACGATGCGTTTGCCGAATTTGCAGCAGCTCCCTACGACGTGATTGTGCCGCTGAAGGACAAGCTGCCTCGCGAGAAAATTCTGCAATGGCTGGTCGATTCAAAAACTCCGGTGACACGAATTGGTTTCTACGGATTGATGGCCGGACTTTGTGGTCAGCCTGAAGATGCAGCGTTATTGGAAAAGAAAATCCTGATTCTTGACGCCGACTTCCGCCTGGGGATTGAGGGCGTGATGGCGGGATACCTGCTGATCCGTGGCGAAGAAGGCCTGAAGGTTCTGGAAGATGCCAAGATGCGAACCAAGGTCGCCACCGACGCCAAAGGGAAAGAGATTCCGCTTCCGTTCAGCGAAACCTACGCCGTCATGCAGACACTGCGATTTATGTGGACTTATGAGCCAGATCGGATTCCGAAAGACCGACTGAAGCAGTCGATGCATATTCTTCTTGATCGTCCTGAACTGGCCGACCTTGTGATTACGGACCTCGCGCGATGGAAAGACTGGAGTATTCAGGATCACCTGATTGCTCTGTACGATGACAAGAATTTTGAGATCCCTGCGATCCGTCGGGCAATCGTGCGTTACGTCATTCAGTGTAGTCGTGACGTTGGTGAGCCAGCGGCAGATGGCACGGCTGCGGCTCTTCCGGAACACGCGGTCAAAGCAC
>CANHVD010000135.1 GCA_947463775.1 Planctomycetaceae bacterium
AATGAATTGTGGAGTAGCGGCGAGATTTTTCAACGTCTCGGTCGTGTTCCTGTTGCAGCAGAGACTCGTCGCCGATGCTAGGTTGATAGTCGCACCCAACTTGTCTCCAGTCCACCCGCTTTGAAAGCGATGCGTTGTTTTCCTTCGGGGTGGACGATCACGTGAATAATCTGGCCGAGAATTACTGCTGTTTAATCAAGCTCATGCTTTGATTCGTGATCATTCTCCGTTCACGACATGGGCAGAACGGAGGACGGTTCCAGCGATGTCGTGTCGAGGTTCTTTGCTGGTTCCACACTGCCGCATCGCCTCCAGCCTTGTCCCTGCGATTCGACCCCGACCGGCCCAGCATCGACCGAGCCACGGTTGGGAAACTAGGAAAACTCGTTCTCCTCTGGCATGCGTCCAGCGGGGCGTCTATTCTTCTCCCTTAAGAAGTTTGACTCAGCCCCTGCCGACCCTGCGTCGGTAGAGCCGGGGTTTGGCAACTACTCAACCCACACATTCAGCATTCGGGCCCCATCGGCCTTGTGCCGATGGACCCCAGGTTTGGCAACTATGGAGCCCATCTACACTCCAAAGAACGTCGAGCCCGCGTATCAGCTCAACTGGGGACTCACGATCTTCTGGCGAGAAAATCCAGTGCCAGACAGCCAATGGTTCATGCAACTACAGGCCGAAACAGAATCTGACGGCGTGCGCGTTATCAAACATAGAACAACTAATGGTGACGCGAGTCAATTCTTCGTCAGCACGAAGCCGCATGTCTCGCCCTCACAAATGATTCGCAGTGTAAAGGGTCGACTTCAGTACCTTATCCAATCCCACCAACCGAAAGCGTTTCAACGAAACTATGCTGTTCGCAGCATTGGTGCGGCCACTCGCAGCGTCGTTGAAGACTATGTCGAGAAGCAACTTGATCGGCATCCCATGGCGGACTCAAGAGTTCAGGATCAACTCCAGCAGTATCAGAAGAGTTTTCCTGATGTTGATCTCAGTCAGCCGGTGACGAGTGCTCATGGTCAGTACTGCTTTAACCTGCATCTGGTATTGGTGAACGACCATCGCTGGATGGAGATTCGGTCGTCGATTCTGGAAAAGCTCAGCCGGATGATCGATCGCGTTGCATCGAAGTATGGCCATCGTGTTTCCCGAGTGGGTCTGCTGGCGGATCATGTGCATCTGACGATGGGATGCGTAGTTGATCAGTCGCCGGAAGATGTCGCCCTGAGTTATCTCAATAATCTGGCGTATGCGGTTGGGATGACGCCGAATTTTCAGTTCGGATATTACGTTGGAACTATTGGCGAATACGATCGCGGGGCTGTGGGGTAGTTTCTAAACGGGCTGTAGTTTTCAAACCTGCGGACCACCGGCACGAGGCCGGCGGGGCGGTTATTGCTCGTAGTTTTTCTGTTTGTAGTTGCCAGACCCGTTCACCGCTGGCACAGGGCCAGTGGGGTCGGTGTGGTCGCCGTGACGTTTGCGATTCGACCCCGACTGAGCCAGCATCGACCGAGCCAGGGTTGGGAAACTAGAACACCCCTGTTATTCTGAGCAGGAAGATGCTTGACGATGAATCTCCGTGAGCCGGTGTTATGAATCCTGAAGTTGCTGCCAGACTTGATGCGGTTTGTGATACGTTCGAGCAGGCGTGGAGGTCGGGGGCTGATCCGGATATTGGTTCATTCTATGCATCGCAGGTTGAAGATGATTTGCGACGGATGGCAATGCCTCATTTGCTGGCGGTTGATGCCGAGTATCGTCGGGCACGTGATGGGGCGGCGCCGAGTCTTGATGAGTATGCGGCTTTGCTGAGCGTCGATCCGAGTGAACTGCAGCAGATGTCAGAAGAAGTTACCTGGATGACGGGTGGCGTACAAACTCCGATCGTCGGGGATCATGATCTCGCTGCAGGCAAGGAACATGACCGCGTTACGGTAAAGCTCGACGCCAGAATCGGAAAGCCAGAGATCGACGGTTACGAGATTCTGTCGGAACTCGGGCGAGGCGGCATGGGGGTTGTCTATAAGGCTCGGCAGATTCGAGCCGGACGTCTTGTTGCGTTGAAAACGATTCACGCTCCTCATCTGGCTGGCTCAGAACAGATCAAGCGATTTCAGGGCGAGGCTGCTGCGGCCGCAAGACTCAATCATCATGGAATTGTTCCCGTCTACGACGTGGGAGAATGCAACGGACTGCACTATTTCTCGATGGGATTCGTCGATGGTCCGAACCTGGAAATGAAAGCTCGCGAACAGATTCTTTCCTGTCGCGAGGCGGCGGCCATTTGTCGGGATCTCGCGGAGGCACTGGAGTATGCTCATCAGAATGGCGTCATTCATCGCGACGTCAAGCCGCACAATGTGCTGATCGGCCCCGACGGCAAACCGCGGCTCATGGATTTCGGACTTGCTAAGCTGATTGACGCGAATCAGGATCTGACCGGCACAGGGCAAGTTATGGGCACCGCGGCTTACATGGCCCCGGAGCAGGCTCGAGGACTTCGCACTGTGGTCGAACCGACGATCGATGTGTATTCGCTGGGTGCGACACTGTATCGCTGCGTGACGGGCCGTCCTCCGTTTCAGGCGAGCACTACGATTGAAGTCCTGCGACAACTTAACGAAGACGAGCCTGTCTCGCCGCGCAGGTTGAATCAGGAAGTCGATATTGAGATTGAAACGCTTTGTTTGAAGTGTCTGGAGAAAGACCCCTCGCGACGATTTCAGTCAGCCGGTGAGTTGGCTGCGGAACTCAATCGGTATCTCAATCGTGAGCCGATTCAGTCACGTCCGATAAGTGCTGTTGCGCGAGCATGGCGGTGGTGTCTTCGCAGGCCTGCATCGGCCGCGTCTATTCTCATGGGTGTCATGCTGCTGACGGTGATAGCAGCGGCGATTCCACTGATCTTGCTGCAGCAAAAACAACTGCAACTGGCAGAACTTCAGCGGCAACGCGACTTTGATGCAAGAGGAAAGGCGGAGACGGCTCACCAGGCTGAAGAACAGGGGCGCAAGCAGGCAGAGAAGCTGGCTGCCGCAAATGCAGCCCGAGCGGCAACACAGGAGTACTTTGTTTCGATTATGAAAGTGCGTGAAATGAGGATGCAGCCGGAACCCAAAGCCGGCTGGACGTGGGAAGCATTAGATCTGCTTGAGAAAGCTGCGGCCTCAGATGCTGACGGTAAAGATCTGGTTGGATTACGTTCACTGATCGCGGACACGCTGGTGACTCCGGATATGCGTGAAATCGGGCGAATTGAAGGCGTCCCCAACACACGCGCAATTGCTGTCAGTCACGACGGAAAACTTCTCGCAGCCGGCGATTACGCCGGGAACCCAAGTCAGGTTCGAATCTATCGGATCAATACCAGACAGGACGAAGACAATCGGCCGCGTGTCAGTTTTGAACTGTTTCGTGAGTGCTCGGCAGATACGACGCTGGACGGAATTCAGTCAGAACTGACCGATCTTGGTCTTTGGTCCGGCACGATTAACAGTGAAGGCATGTGGGCGCTGGATTTCTCTCCAGATGACAAGCAGATCGCAGTCGGTACTCGCAACGGCAATATCACGATCTGGCAGATTGATTGCGACCCGCCTCGAGTGTTTTTCGACCATCGCTTTCCGGAGAAGAATGTCAATCGCATTCGCTACAGTCCGGATGGACATCAACTCATTGTCGAGTATCGGATGCCTCCGGCTTTAAGAGTGTTCAATGTGAATGACCAAACGGACCGTGTGACCAACTACGATGGAAACGTCAATTTCGGCATGCTTCCGGATGGTAGAATTCTCACCAGTCACGAAGGACATATCTTCCGTGCAACAACCAAGGATTCGATGGAGCCGATTCAACTCGCGGAGGCGGGCGGATCTCTCGACCTTCTGGGGACGGATCGAAGACTTTCATTGGCGATCATTGGGACAGAACCGCCCGTGCTGATGGACTCAGACACTGGCGGGAAGACGCTTGCTCTGCAACATTCGCCCTTAGCTCCGAGCCGCCCGCGGGATCTCTCGTTCGCCGCCGATTCAACACTGGTGATAGCCGCCGTGGAGCCCCAGAATATCAGGATGTGGGACGCTGTTTCGGGAAAGAAAGCAGTCGAAATTTCATATTCCGGTTACGAACCCCCATTGGTCTGTGTCGGAAGTGAACGCGATCGCGTTTATGTCTACTCAACTGTGAGTATGCTTGCTTATCAGCTTCGTTGTGCTCAATCGATTTTGCATGTGAATGAATCGGCCACAAGTCTCGCGAGTGTTCCTTCACCGTTGGCAGCCGTTGTTCCCAGCGCACAAAGAATTGCCAGCTTTGCCTTAAATGATGATGAACAACATCTCGCCGTCGTGGAAACAGCGTCCGTACATGGACTGCAGACAATTCCAGAGGGTTATCGAGTCCAATTACGAAAGCTCAACACTCGCGATAGTACAGAAACGGACCGCTGGACATGTCTGTTGCTGCACTCAGGGGAGAATCGAAACATTCTCACGGAAGGCGACGCCGTCACGTTTATGGACGATGGTGGAAAGATCGCCTTCACGACGCCAGCGGTGGGGAATATTGCTGTTGTTTCGGAGGCCGGCTTTGAATTTCCTTCAGGCGTCGGCATTGATGTGACCAGACAAACAGCCACCCTTGAGTCGCCTAAATTTGTTCGGTGGGACGGTGGGGACGTCGCAGTTGGTTCCGACGTCGCAGGATCTCGCGCGGCCGTTGCATTGAAGATTCCTCGCGGTCTATCTCAGGCGAACGAACGTCTGATTCTCAGGCTCATCATGGGTGAGACCACACTGCAATATGAACTCACCGATCGGCATCTGGTCTCGTCCGGATGGCACTTGATTATGCTCAACGAAATTGAGGGGAAACTTGTTACGGGAAAGTGGCGAGTGGAAGCGTCTCTCGAGCAATCAGCAATGAACTTCGCAATGAAGTCTGGCGACCGAGGATCTGCCGATGAGTTATCGATCCTGCTTGGAGACTTGTATCTGATCCCGTGGAAGCGACTCAAACGAGGGAAAACCGCTCCCGTTTTTCCCTTGCGGCTTGGGCCACTGTCTTCTCGCGAAGACGGAGGATTGGCGGCCATTGTGGAAAGCTGGACACTGCATCAATGGGGGCAGGATTTATCAGCCGTTACTGGCGTCCCATGGCGTGACGCGGACAATGATGAGGAGGATATCCGGGGGCTTTCGAGGGCTCAGCATAGTCACTTCGTGGGCACTGATTCCGGACTTGTCGCCATCGTCAAACCGGACGGCAGCCATGATTTAATCGAGGGAGCCCACACAGAAACGGGCAACTATGATTCTCGCGACGGAGTTCTGGCGACGGCCTTTGCTGACAGCGTTGATCTCGCTGCTGTGGGAACGTTACGAGGTCAGATCAAGCTTTACGATCTGAGTAAGAAGACCGGGGCTCCTTGTTTCGTCAGTGATGCTCATCCACGTGAAGTTGTTGCCCTCGCGATCATGGACGACGGGCAGTTCCTCGCGTCGGCTGATGCTGACGGAGCATTAAAATTATGGAGGAGACACCCGGATGAGCTGGAATTACTGTTCGAGATGACTGCCAATAAGTCGCCGATTCAGAGCATGCAATTCTCGCAGGATGGCGATCTGTATTTCCTGCGTCAGGGACATCGCGGTGTATTGAGGCTGGAGCTGGACGAATTGGCCGCTCACTTTCGAAACTGCGGGCTCGCATTCGACGGTAGTCACTCTCCATCAAAGTAGCGGGTAAACTCCGGGTACCGCCCGCCACGAATAGCCGCTACGGAAAAGTCTCGATACAAGCCTGATTGTGATAACCCGAAAGGTCAGTGAGGGATTGCGATTTCGCTCATGGGCAGCTCTTCCCTGATAATCCCTCACTGACGTTTCGGGTTTGGATAGTCGCAAACTCGCAACTTGAAAACTTACGCTTCGCGGTTGTGATAAACGGGACTTGTTTCGGGACTGTTCCTTTGAGGCCGCTCAGATCAAGGCAAGATGCGGGCCTGTCCTCGTCTAGCTGTGATCAGGGCGACGTCGGAGCCAACAACGGTTCTTGCCACTGTCGTGGCTATACCTGCTTTAGAGTACGGCCAGCGGACAGCAACGGAGTGCCGACGTCCACGCGATTGCGACAATACGCCGGCGGAGATGCGGATTCTGCCGATGTGCGTGTACTGTTTGGGCTTCGAGCGTTGAGTGTTGACAAATCAGGTCAGGATCTTGCGATTTCAGACGTGTTTCCGGATTGAGTGATTTTCCTGAGAGTCCATAGACTCAGTCGATCGTTTCGGAAGACTTCTCAGGACGACGTCATGCGCCATTCATTCTTGATTTGTACGATCTTTGTGTTGATCACAACCGGCTGCACAGCCACATCTACGTCGAACACTGCGCGAACAGCGAAGGAGCAGATGTTGCTGTCGAACTCTGTGGATCAGTCGCTGGATAAGGTTGACTTCACACCGCTCTACGGGCAGAACGTCTTTATCGAAGAGAAGTATCTGGAGTGCGTGGACAAGCCGTACATCATTGGTTCGATCCGTCATCGAGTGATGAAAGCCGGTGGAAACATCGCCGCGGCCGCTGACGGAGCGGATGTTGTCATGGAAGTCCGCAGCGGCGGTGTGGGTACTGATACGAACGATTCCTTTGTTGGTATTCCCGAGATTACTCTGCCCGGAATGCTGACACTTCCCGAAGTTCGACTCACGCAACGCAAGTCTCAGTTTGCCTATGCGAAACTGGGCATGGTGCTCTATGACGCAAAGACGAAAGAAGTGTTGGGCGATGGTGGACTATCCATGGCCAAGTCTGATGACAACAACTGGTATGCGTTTGGGGTTAATGTTCACCAAAGCGGATCGTTGCAAAAGGATGTGGATACGGCGGCCCGAATTCCTCATGGTATGAGAACCAATCGCCTGCCGACGACCGTTGCGTTCGACGCGCCGGCCCCCAAAGAACCGGGTGCCATTCGCTACGCCAGCGAAGCGGAAGAACAGAAGTCTGAACAGTAAGCCGACTCACTGAGATGGAAGAGCCAACGCCCTGGGCATTTTCGTAGAGCGTCCTTCCGCTATGCCAAAGAATTCCCCCGCGAGCACTCAGCATACGGTCGAATCGATCTATCTGACTGAGTCGCGTCGAGTCTTCGCCAGTCTGGTGCGATTGCTGCGAGATTTCGATCTTGCCGAAGAAGCATTGCAGGAGGCATTTGCCGCAGCGGTTGTGCAGTGGGCTGAATCCGGAATCCCCGAGAATCCTCGTGCGTGGCTGATCTCAGCCGGACGCTTTAAGGCCATCGATACGTTAAGACGGCGTGGAAAGCTTGATGAACTGAAGCTTGAGATCGCCGGGCGGATGGATGAAATCTCACAAGCGAATGCTTCGTCTTCGAATCAGGAGATTGAGGATGATCGGCTGCGCCTGATTTTTGCGTGTTGCCATCCGGCGATCGATCGTCTGGTTCAGGTTCCTCTGACGTTGCGGGAAGTCTGCGGGTTGACCACAGAGGAAGTTGCGAGTGCGTTTCTGACAAATTCCTCGACGATGGCCCAGCGAATTGTGCGAGGCAAGTCTAAGATTCGTGACGCCGGGATTCCGTTCATCATTCCCAGCGCCAATGATCTACCGGAGCGACTGGAATCCGTACTAACCGTGATTTATCTCGTCTTCAACGAGGGATATTCGGCATCGTCCGGCGATACAATGACGCGGGCCGATCTTTCCGGGGAGGCCATTCGTTTGGGACGACTTCTGTTGGAGCTGCTTCCCGATCCCGAGGTGATGGGACTCGTCGCGCTGATGCTGCTGCAGGAATCTCGACGAGAGGCCCGGACGACCAGTGGAGGTGATATCATCCTTCTGGAGGATCAGGATCGCACTCTCTGGGATCGCAAGCTGATCGAAGAAGGGCAGTCGTTGGTTGAGCAATCCCTGACGACTCGCCGCTTCGGCGCGTACACGTTGCAGGCGGCAATCGTGGCCGTGCATGCGGGTGCGGAGTCCACAGCAAACACTGACTGGCTTCAGATTATCGCTCTTTATGATGCGTTGCATGCGATGAATCCATCGCCGATCGTTGAGCTGAATCGAGCTGTTGCCCTTGCGATGCAACATGGACCGGAAGCGGGGCTTGCGGCGATTGATTCCATCGTGGAACGGGGCGAATTGCTGAGCTATCACCTGACCCACGCCGCACGAGCCGAACTGTGTCGACGCGCGGGTAGATTCGGGGATGCTCGAACCGCCTATGAAGAGGCAATTGCTCTGGTGCGGCAGGAGCCGGAACGTCGCTTTCTTGAGCGACGACTGGCCGAGCTGAAGTAGCGTTTCAGCGTCAGGATTGGAGCCGATCGGGAATTTCGGAAAAAGATCCCGAGCGTTGTCGATTTGTGCCGCCGCCGTTCGACTACTGGGTGGAACTGGATCAAATTCGGTAAGAACGGATCTTCGGGAAGGGCCAGAATTTTATGTCAAACACTGCTAATACTGTGAAACTGCATCGTGTCCTGCGTGCTCCCGCTGAGCGAGTCTATCGAGCCTTTCTGGATCCCGAGGCCATGGTCAAGTGGATTCCTCCCCATGGTTTTACTGGCAAAATTCATCACATGGACTTGCGTGTCGGGGGAGGATACCGCATGTCGTTTACCAATATGGGTACCGGGAAAAGTCACTCGTTCGGTGGCACCTATTTGGAGCTCACGCCTCACGAACGAATTCGCTACTCGGACAGTTTCGAAGATCCCAACTTGCCCGGCGAAATGCAGGTCACGATTACTCTGAAAACCGTTCTGTGCGGAACCGAGCTGGAGATTGTTCAGGAAGGCGTGCCTGCGGCCATTCCTGTGGAGTTTTGTTATCTTGGCTGGCAGGAATCTTTGAATCTGCTGTGCCTTCTGGTTGAACCCGAGATCCCGGATCAGCCGTAATCGGCGCGAGGGTTTCGCGACAGATTTTTCTTCGTTCCATCAGTGCCTTTCCCTGTAAGAGGTTTCTTCAAATGCAGCTCCCGGAACCACAAGATGAACATCGTTGGCTTTTGCAATTGGTCGGAGAATGGGATTACTATCACGAGTGCAACATGGGCCCGGATCAGCCGCCGATGAAGTCGTCTGGCAAACAGACTACTCGAGCTTTGGGAGAACTCTGGGTCCTTGGTGATATTGCCGGAACAACTCCCGGTGGCAGTGAGGTGCGGTCCGTGATTACGCTGGGCTTTGATCCGGCGAAGGCGAGATTCGTTGGCACATTTGTGTCGTCCTGCATGACTCATTTGTGGCCCTATGACGGATCCCTTGATGCTTCCGGAAAGATGCTGACTCTGGATTCGGAGGGGCCGACCTTTGCGGGTGATGGATCGATGGCGAAGTATCAGGATATCATCGAAGTCATCGACAATGATCATCATACGATGAAGTCGCAGTTCCAGAATGCGGACGGAACCTGGACTCAGTTTATGCATGGCACGTACCAGCGCTGCTGTTGATCTGAGCACAGGCCGTCGTGCCTGGCTGGATAGCGCCATGTGGCCCCCTCTCCCCCGATTTTTTTGCGGATGCAGCGGGGTGTCACATGGCAGCGTTCCTGCAAAAATTGGGGGAGAGGGTCGGGGTGAGGGGGCCGGTTTAGCACGCTGCGTTCTAGCAAAGCCCCCTCATCCGGCCTATCGGCCACCTTCTCCCCCGAGGGGGAGAAGGGACTGCGGCGAGAAATCACAACTCGAAACGTCAGTGAGGGATATCTCTCCGCGGCACCGATCCCTCGCTTACGCGTCGGTTTGTGATTTCGGGAACGTATTTCGGCACTGTTCCTGATTTGTTCGTTGAAACTGAATTCGCCGATGCATCAGCTCGGCTCACATCTCAAGAGAAGAACGATTCTTATGTCAACAAAACTTCAACGCATCATCGGTTGGGTGATGACGGCTTTGCTGGAGATCATGCTGATCGGACTCAGCGGGATTTCCAAGTTTATGGAATTCCCCGGCAAGAAGGAGATGCTGGACCGCATGGGCATTTCCGCAGACCTTTTGTCCAGAATTGGCGTCGTGGAAATTGCCGTCGCAATCCTGTTCTTGATCCCGCGAACCGCGTTCATCGGAGCGATCCTGATCACGGCGTACCTCGGTGGAGCAATCATGACCCATCTGCGAGTCGGTGATCCTTGGATCTTTCCAATCATCCTTGGTGTGTTCATGTGGGTGGCTTTGGGCTTAAGAAATCCCGCCATTTTCTCTTTAGCGTTGGGCAAGGCTCCGGCAGGTCAAACATCCGAAGAGGTCAGCCGATGAAATATATGCTGCTCGTTTACAGTCCGGAGAATTCCTGGAGTCCCGACGAATGGAAGAAGTGCGTCGAAACATCCATGGGCATCTGTCAGGAGATCGCTGCCAAAGGACAGCTCCTGTCTGCAGCACCGTTGTTGCCTGTGGCCACTGGAGGCACAGTTCGAGTTCGCGACGGGCAAAAGCTGATTACAACGGGGCCGTTCGCGGAGACAATTGAGCAACTCGGAGGATATTACATCATTGATGTGGACAATCTGGATGAAGCCATTGCCATTTCGGGCCGCCTGCCTGCGGCTGCAAAGGGAACCGTCGAGATTCGGCCGCTGTTAAAGCTGGAAGGCCTGCCAACAGAGAAGCTGAGTGCTGAATCATCCGGGCCAGAAACATCGCTCAGTAAGTTTATGTTCCTTTGTTACGACGACGAAGAAGCGTGGCGTCAGGCCGGACCGGAGGCACATCTGGCCGCTATGCAGGAAGCCGTGACGCTGACTCACTGGCTGGATCAACGCGGACAATACCTCAGCGCTTCGCCGCTGCATCCGATTGCAACGGCGACCAGCGTGCGAATTCG
>CANHVD010000136.1 GCA_947463775.1 Planctomycetaceae bacterium
TGAGCGATGGTTGACAGATGAAGAACTCAATCTGCTGAGAGACTGGGTGACTGCCGGATGTCCAAAAGGTGACGAAGCCAATCTTCCCCCTGCGCCGCAGTTCGCAGAAGGCTGGCAATTGGGAACTCCGGATTTGATCGTCAAGATGCCCGAATCATTCACCGTTCCTGCGGATGGCCCGGATCTGCTGCAGAATGTTGTGATTCCTTTGGGAACAGACAGCGATCATCTGGTGGCGGCGGTGGAGTTTCATCCGGGCAATAAACGAGTCGTCCACCATGCCGTGTTGTTCCTCGACAGCAAGGGCGAGGCCCGTAAGCTGGACGAAGCAACGCCTGAGCCTGGTTATCCCAACTTCGGCGGCCCGGGCTTTCTTCCCGACGGCGCGCTGGGTGGCTGGTCGGTTGGAAACACGGCGCGTCGGCTGCCCAATGATATGGGCCGATACCTGAAAAAGGGCAGCGATCTGGTCGTTCAGGTTCACTATCACCCGACTGGAAAAGAAGAAGTCGACCAGTCCGAAATCGGCTTGTACTTTGTCAAAAAGCCGGTCGAAGAATCACTGAAGGAATCCGCGAAGCTCGTGGGCAGCATCTGGATGGCGAACTACGAGATGGACATGGCGGCCGGCGACAATGATTATCGTCGTTCGAGCAGTTATCGCCTCCCTAAAGACTGCATCATGGTCGGCATTGTCCCGCACATGCATCTGCTGGGTAAGTCCATCAAGGTGACCGCCAGATTGCCGGACAAAAGCACCGAGGTCCTGATTGATGTTCCGAACTGGAATTACAACTGGCAGGATGAGTACTACTTTGAGCGGCCTTTTAAACTGCCAGCCGGTACCGTTCTGATCGTCGAAGCGACTTTCGATAATTCTGATCAGAACCCCTCGAATCCGTCGTCGCCGCCGAAGCGAGTGACATGGGGAGAGGAGACCGATGACGAGATGCTGTTCTGCTTCTTCCTGCTGACGGCTGACAAGACCGAAGATCTGATCCACGTGATCTTCGACAATCTTGCCCATGATCTCAAACAACCACGCAAAGAGATCTCCAATCAGCCATGACTGCTCGCCAGACCAAAACCGCGGAAACAAGATCCCACCTGTTCGACTGCGCGCTGACTTTGTTTTCGCAGCGCGGATATGCGGCGACAAGTATTCGCGACATCATTCAAGCCGCCGGGGTGACTCAGCCAACCTTGTACTATCACTTCGAGGACAAGGTGGATCTTTTCACAAAACTGGTTGAACATTACTACGGAGAGAATCTTCAGCAACTGAATTCGGCGATCGCACAACTGCCGGATTGCGAATCAAGGCTGCTGGCTATGGTGCAGAGTTCTTTCGAATTTTGTAATGCCGATCCTCGAGTTCCCTGCCTGCTGTTTCAGACCTACTACGGACCTCCGGTGGAAGAGATCAAAGGAATTCTGGACAAGCTCACAACCAAACGATTTCGCCTGGTGACTGAAACCATCCAGAGCGGAATCGAATCCGGCGAACTGGCTGCTGCTGATCCGGAGTTCCTTGCACTCAGTTTTTGTTGTCTGATGGATCAGCCCATCAACATCTTTTCCCGCAAGAAACGTCCGGGGCAGTTTCTGACAAGGGATCTGGCGACGGCATTGGTAGGGATTTTTCTCCGCGGGTGCGGGTACAACAATTGAACCCGCCGGCTCTTTATGCGTCGCTCCGCGACGCCGAGAATGTTTGTTGCACCTTTTTCGGGGGTTGAAACCCCCGGCTACCATCAAGCCTCGCTCCGCGAGGAGCGGCATTTGCGATTTGCCGCAGGGCGGCATTTCATGGTCGCCAGGCCTTTCAAGGCCGGGAACGAATGCACTCGTTTCGATCTTATCAATGTCACGGATTGAACCGGTTGTCCGGATTGCGACGACGACACCGAGGTTGCCTTTTCGTGTTTCAAAAACGCAACATGATGGTGCAGAGCATTCAAATGTGTCATTCCGGACACATTCATTTTCCCAAACCGTCCGCGCGGTGACCGGTTGTGACCTAGGCTTTCGTGAGACCTGCGGCTTCGTCGTGCACTGAGGGGATGCGCGCGGAGCCCAGGTCTCGACTCAAACTTCATCGCTGGAAAGCAAAGTAAGATTATGTGTGGCATTGCCGGTGTCCTTTACGCGGATTCCAATCGATCGGTCAGCGCAGAACTGCTGACGGAGATGGGGAATGCTATTGCGCATCGCGGACCGGACGGTGAAGGCACTTTTCGAGCTGGCAGCGTTGGTCTTGTTCATCGTCGACTTGCGATCATCGATCTCGAAGGCGGCCGACAGCCACTGTCCAACGAAGACGAATCCATCCACGTTGTCTTCAACGGCGAAATTTATAACTATCAGGAACTGCGTCGCGGCCTCGAAGCTCGCGGTCACGTTTTCCGCACGAACTCCGACACCGAAGTCCTGGTTCACCTCTACGAAGAACACGGCGCGGATCTTTGTACTCATCTGCGTGGAATGTTTGCGTTTGCGATCTGGGATGCGCGTCGTCGCGAACTGCTGCTGGCTCGCGATCATCTGGGACAGAAGCCGTTCTTCATTTATAGAGACAACGAAAAGCTGGTCTTCGGGTCTGAGCTGAAGGCCATCCTGGCTCACCCGAATCTGGACCGATCCATCGATCCGGCCGCGATTGAAGACTATCTGACCTTTGGATTTATTCCCGGTCAGCGAAGTATCTTCGCCAAAGTCATGAAACTTCAGGCCGCGCACTTCCTGCGAATCGCGCCGAGCGAGTTTCGTGCGACGCCCAAGCGGTATTGGCAGCTTTCCTTTGATCAGGAGAATCCTGCGTCCGCCGAAAAATGGAAAGAACGAGTCGATGCCGCTCTACAGGAAAGCGTGGCGGCACATCTTGTGGCCGACGTTCCTGTGGGAGCATTTCTCAGCGGGGGCCTCGACAGCAGTTCTATCGTCGCGCTGATGTCAGGTCTGCGATCTGATCCGGTGCAGACATTTTCTATTGGCTTTGACGAAGCTGAATTCAGTGAGTTGCCTCATGCTCGCGAAGTTGCGAAGCATTTCGGCTGCATTCATACAGAAGAGATTGTGACGCCGGAAGCCGTTCGAGATCTGGACGATCTGACGTTTCTCTACGATGAGCCATTTGCGGACGCTTCGGCAATTCCGACCATGGCCGTTTCACGTCTTGCTGCTCAACACGTCAAAGTTGTGCTGTCCGGAGACGGTGGCGATGAACTCTTTGGGGGCTATTCGCGGTACGCTCACGATCTGAAGGAAGCTCAGATCCGCGATCGTATTCCAGCCCTGATTCGGTCATTGGTGCTGCGTCCGATGGCCGCCGTCTGGCCAAAGTCCGATTGGTTACCTCGTCCCCTGCGACTCAAAACCGCGATGGAGAATCTCTCGCGAAGCCCGGCCGAAGCCTACGCAAATACTGTTTCCACTTGTCGAAGCTCTGTGCGACGAAGTTTGCTGCGTCGTGACTTTTCCGCCACGTTGCGAGACTATCGACCGGAGCAATCGATCATCGACGCCTTTGAAGCCGGCCACCGCGATCCACTCAGCGGAATGCTGTCGGCCGATACGAACGTTCTGCTGCCTGATGATTTCCTGACCAAGGTGGATCGCGCCAGCATGGGCTTTGGACTGGAGGTCCGTCCGCCACTGATCGACTGGAAGCTGATGGAGCTTGTGGCTTCAATGCCGTCCGAGTTCAAGATTCGCAATGGCTCCAAGAAGTGGATTCTGAAACAACTGTTCGAATCGCGTCTGCCTAAAGCTCTAGTCAATCGACGCAAACAGGGCTTCGAATTACCAATCGATGCCTGGCTTCGCGGGCCTTTGAAAGAACAAGTCCGAGTGCATGTGCTGAATTCGAACAGCCTTCTGGCACAGTATATCAACGTCGATGCGGCTCGGTTGATGTACGAATCGCACTGTCGAGGAACCGGACGGCACGGCCAGTTGATCTGGAGTCTGCTGGTGCTGGCACGCTGGCTGGATGCGTGGGCCAAACCAGAGTCAAAGCCGGTGCTGAAAGCTCCGGCTCGTAAGCTGGCTCTGCAGACGAAAGCCAGAACCTGATTGATCATAAAACATTGTCACAGACGTTTTTGATTCTCATTGATTGTCCCTCGTATGCCTCTGAAATCCTCAACCAGTACTCTGCAGAATGATCGTCAGACGCTCAGCATTCCCGCGATGCTGCGTTCGCGAAGAACGACTGCGCAGAACGTTCCGGTCGTGGCGGGGCTTTGTGTTCCGAAAGGCCGACTGAAGAATCCGAGCGGCGGTCGTATTGATGGCTTCACAAATTTGGTCAATGCTCAGTTTGAAGTCCTGAATCGCTGGCACGATGGAAGCGTTCGCTGGCTACTGACCAGTTTCATCGCTCCGGAAGTCAGCGGTGTCGCAAAATCTCTAAACGTAGTTGCTCGCGAAGAATCGAACAACGCTGACACGGAGCAACTCGGGGTCGAACCATCCGGAACGATCATCGCTGTGAAATTCGTTGGGGGCGAGATTCGTCTCCAGATGCGAGATCTCAACAGTGATCCACCTGCAGAGCGAACCGTCCGATTGCTGCCTCGACTTGGTGATACTCACGGTGAAGAACTGGCGCTGCAACTGGACGATATTCGTACAGAAGTCAGTGGCTCAGTGCGACAGGTGTTTTTGGTTTCCCTGCGCATTCAGGCATTGCCTTCGGTGACGTTGCAGGTTCGCCTGACGCATTGGTCGACAGCCGGACTTTTGCAGGTGGAAACTCGAATTCGGAATACACGTCGAGCAGCCCACAAGGGCGGGCTTTGGGATCTGGGAGATTCCGGCTCGTTCCTGTTTCGCAGTCTGGAATTGTCACTGCATAGCGACGAGATCCCGGCGAACGCCAGTATTCACTGGAAAGCTCGCCGTGACAGTGACGTGCGAGCGACTATGTCTGAGGTCTTTATTCGACAATTCGGCAGTGGGGAGAAACACTGGAGCAGCACGAATCATCTGTCGGCTGATGGAACCAACGCGGTGCGCTCGCGTGGGTTTGAAGCAAGTTGTGAATCGGGAGTTCTGCGAGGATATCAGGCGGAACCAACATTGCTTATCGAAGGTGATGGCTCGTCGATGGCCGTTGCTGTTCCGGAATTCTGGCAGCAGTTTCCCGGCAGCGTCGCGGCTGCGATGGGCAGCCTTGAAGTCGGTTTGTTTCCAGCATTGCAGGGTGTGACTCACGAGCTTCAGGGTGGCGAGCAGAAGACTCGCTCGTTTTGGATTTCGACTCAACAGAACAATTCAGACGTTGACCATCTCGACTGGGCCTTTGATGTTCCACGACTGATCCAGTCGCCGACTTCTGTCCGAACGACGCGAGCGATTTCGTGGTTCTCGGGAGAAGTGCTTTCTTCGGAGCTGAACTCGCAAGGCACTCTGAATTCAGAGTTGTCAGCGAGCACCGTCGTGGGGCGTTTCGCGAATTATCTCCACCGCGCGACTGCTGAACGATTCAGTCTGGACGCTCGGCGAGCTTCGATTGACGAGTATGGCTGGCGGAATTTTGGTGATGTCCCGGCGGATCATGAGCAGACTCATTATGCCGGTTCGAACACGATTGTTTCGCACTACAATAATCAGTTCGACATGATCTTCGGGGCGACTTTGCAACTGGCTGCGACGGGCGACCTGAAATGGTTCGACCTGTTGGATCCGCTGGCTCGGCATGTGATCGATATCGACATCTATCACACTAATGAAGACAGAGCTGCGTTCAATGGTGGACTGTTCTGGCACACAGATCACTATGTCGACGCGCGTTTGAGTACTCATCGTACTTACTCAAGACGCAATCAGAAACATGGCCATGCTTATGGCGGTGGTCCAAGCTGCGAGCACAACTACACAACCGGCCTGCTGCACTACTATTTTCTGACCGGCAACGTGGAGGCTCGTGAAAGCGTGCTGTCGCTGGCCGATTGGGTGATTCAGATGGACGATGGTCGCAACACCATCTTCGGCCTGCTGGATGACGGCCCGACAGGCGCGGCTTCGGCGACTGTTTTCGAAGACTTTCATGGCCCTGGCCGAGGTGCGGGGAATTCGGTCAATGCCTTGCTGGATGCGTGGCTGCTGACATCTTCAGACCGATATATCAGCAAGCTGGAAGAACTGATTCGCCGCTGTGTTCATCCTCAGCAGAAGCCCGACGACCTGCACCTGCTGGATGCGGAAGGTCATTGGTCTTACACGGTGTTCCTGAACGCACTGGGACGATATCTGATCGCCAAACGCGATGCGGAATTGTTCGATGCCATGTACAGCTATGCCCGTGATGTTATGCAGACCTACGGTCGCTGGATGGCACTTTACGAACGAAGAACTCTGGAACATCCTGAAGAATTGCAGTATCCAACCGAAGCCTGGGCCGCTCAGGACATTCGAAAGGCCAACGTCCTGCGGATTGCCGCATCCTGCGAAGATGATGCCGGGCAGGCTCTGGCGATGCGAATGAAAGCTGACCAGATTAATGATGCTGCGTGGCGTGATTTCGCGGCCTTCGGCGATGCCTCTTTGACAGCTCGCTGTCTGTCCATCGTCATGACAGAAGGGCATCGAGAAGTCTTTCACAGCTACTGCGAACCGAATTCAATTCCCGCTTGTCCGGCTCGCTATGAAACCACGGTATGGTCCATGTTCATACCTCAGAAACAGCGAGTGAAAATACTGCTGAAGTCGCCCGCTCAATTGGCACGAGCCGCTCTGAAAGCTGTTCAGCCGGCAAGAGTCTGGAAGGCTTGCCAGGCACTACGACGACAACTCTGACTTTTCCATATTACTTCTAACATTTGACCGGAACCTTTCACCCCGACATATCAACCATGATTCAGGCAGCCCCAAGACAACTTCGAGTCATTCCAATTGATGATCGCCCTACGATCTGTCACGTCATCCACGCGCTGGGAGTTGGCGGCGCGGAGGTTCTGGTGGATCAGATGATTCGCCGCATGCAGAAAGAATTCCGCTGCATCGTGGCGGTACTGGACGAGATCGGTGAAATCGGGACGCGACTTCAGGAAGACGGATTTATTGTTGAGCATCTCCATCGGCAACCCGGGATTGATCGAGGATGTGCAACGCGTCTGCGACAGTTTGCTGATCGGGAAGGCGCGGTGATCCTGCACGCTCACCAATGCACGCCGTTTTTTCAGGCTATGCTGAGCCGGGGACTGACAGGTCGGCGGCCGGTTGTGTTTACTGAACATGGTCGTCATTTTCCGGATTCTCCCAGTCGCAAGCGAGCCATCGTCAATCGTCTGCTGCTGAAACGTCATGACAGACTGTTTGGTTGCGGTGCGGCTGTTCGTCAGGCACTGATCGACAACGACGGCCTTCCGGAATCACGCGTCGAGGTGATTTACAACGGTGTTGATCTGAAGGCTTTGAGTAAGCCTTCGGCTGGCGCACGGGAACGGATTCGCGAAGAATTTGGTTACTCGCCGAGCGACTTCGTGGCTGTTCTGGTCGCGAGATTGCACGAGCTGAAAGATCATCAGACGGCATTAAAAGCTGTCGATGAGGCTCGCAATAAGATTCCGGGACTGCGACTGCTGCTCGCCGGCGATGGTGATCAGCGAACGGCCATTGAACAAACAATCCGGGAACGCGGCCTGGAGCAGACCGTTACGCTTGCGGGAACTCGCAAAGACATCGCAGACCTGTTGTCTGCCTCTGACGTATTTCTGATGTCCAGTATCAGTGAAGGCATTCCGCTCACGGTCATCGAAGCCATGGCCGCGCGCCGTCCTGTGGTTTCCACTGCGGTCGGAGGACTTCCGGAACTGATTGAACATGGCGTCTGTGGGATGCTGGCTCCTTCCGGAGATGCGTCGTCATTGGCCAATTCGTTGATTGAACTTTATCAGAGTCCTGCTTTGAGATCTCAAATGGCTGACGTTGCTGCAGGTCGAGCTCAAGAGAAGTTTTCACTGCAAGGGATGCTGAACAGTTACCGTGACGTGTATAACCAAGTTCTTGAGAAGACAGATCGTCATCCGAAAGAAAAGCCGATGAAGGCTGCCGTGACGAAACGCATGAAGACAGGAGCCCACTCATGATTTCCGAGTGTCCTCCGACAGAGAAAATTGGATCATTGCTGATCTTCTCAGACGACTGGGGACGGCATCCGTCCTCATGTCAGCATTTGACTCGCAACTTGCTGGATCGATATCCAGTGCTCTGGGTTAACACCATCGGTACTCGCGCGCCGCGCTTTGACAGGCAGACAGCACGGCGAGTTGCGGAGAAGATGCGTCAATGGGGCTCAATGGGGCTGACGCGGTTGTTCAGCAGAAGTGCTCAACGAACGGGTGCTGCGGTCCAGAGAGAACAGGAATCTCCGATTCACAACAATCTGCAGGTTGTGAACCCCAAAATGTGGCCATGGTTCTCCAGCGACCGGGATCGACGCCTGAACCGCTGGCTGCTCACCCGGCAACTGAGTCCTCTGATCGCAAAACTACCGAAGCCAGTCGTCGCCGTGACAACCCTGCCGATCACTGCCGATCTGCCGGATACGCTGTCCGTGGATCGTTGGGTGTATTATTGCGTCGATGACTTTGCGCAGTGGCCAGGTCTGGACGGTGAGACTCTGCGACGGATGGATCATGACATGATCCAGCAGGCGGATAGTCTGGTCGCTGTCAGTGAAACATTGCAGTCGATGATTGCGTCTCATGGACGATCATCATCACTGCTGACTCATGGCGTCGACGTTGATTTCTGGAATAGTCAGCGGAGCGTTATTGTTCGGCCGGAATCTGTTGCCCGTCGCTTTGAAAATTCTCGTCTGCATCTGCGGACGGCGTCTGATAGTCGTCTGACTTCGCTGTCGGTTGTTATGGAAGAGACGGAGACTGCCATCATCAGCAGTCGCCAGAACGCCAGGTCTGCTCAGGGGGCATCGGCGGCAGCCAGCATCAGTGCGGCTGAAGTGCTGGCCACTGCGCCGACTGCCGTCGATGGGATCGCTGGTCCTTTGATCGTGTTCTGGGGTGTCATCGATCGCCGCATGGACTCACCGTCGCTGATTCAACTGTCCAAAGATCTGATTGAGGGAACAATTGTCCTGATTGGACCGCAACAGGATCCCGATCCTGCATTGCTGACTCTTTCAAACGTACGAGTTCTTCCCGCACAGCCACTGTCTGCTTTACCTGCAATCGCGGAGCAGGCCAGCGTGCTGATCATGCCCTATGCCGATTTGCCCGTGACCAGGGCGATGCAGCCTTTGAAGCTCAAGGAGTATCTGGCGACAGGAAAATCCGTGGTCGTCAAACGCCTGCCTTCGACGGACGTCTGGGCCGACTGTCTTGATGCGGCGGAAACGCCTGCGGAATTCAGCCAGATCGTGCGAAATCGAGTCTACTCGGGAATCTCACCGGCTCAGGCGTTAGCACGCTGTCGTCTGCATCAGGAAAGCTGGAAGAGCAAGGCTGATCGCTTTGAGCATCTTCTGAAGAGTGAGCGAATTCAGAGTCGGCTCACTTTGCCTGATCCACCTGTGATTGCCTTTAAACCACCCACATCGTCGGGAAGTCACACTGTTCGATCACAGCGGTAGTGAGTCTATTGTGACGAAGAGTCCACGTCTGAGACAGAGAATCTTATGAGCGCACCATTTGTTCTTCATACACGAGTCGTGACCGGAGTCGGCGGCGGGCCGGAGAAGACGATTCTGAATTCGCCTCGCTACCTGCAGCAGTATGGGATCGACTGTGCGTGCCTGTTTATGCGACCTCCAGGCGATCCGGGATTTAAGACTCTGGAACGCAAAGCAGCGGCCAGCGGCGCGGAGATCATCGGTATTGATGACAATGGTCCAACTGACTGGCGTGTGATTCAACAGTGCATTCGCATCTGCAAAGAACGCAATGTTACCGTATGGCATGGGCACGATTACAAGAGCAACGCGATTGGACTGATCGTCCGCATGTTTCATCGGATGCACCTGGTCACAACGGCTCACGGCTGGGTGCGATTCACATCGCGAACACCGCTGTACTACAAAATTGATCGTCTGAGCATGAAGCTTTACCAACAGATCATCTGCGTATCGCAGGATCTGTACGACAGTTGCCGTGCGTCAGGGATTCGAGAAAAGAGGCTGCACCAGATCGATAATGCGATCGTGCTGGATGACTATACGACGGCACCGCCGACATTGCGGGATAAGGCTCGATTCGGCTTTGATTCTCAGCGAATTCTCATCGGAGCTGTCGGACGGTTGTCTGAAGAGAAAGGTTTTCATCATCTGATCAATGCGGTCTCCAGACTGATCATTGATGGCCATCCGATCGGTCTGATTATTGCCGGTGAAGGACATCTGCGAGAACAGCTTCAACGCCAGATTAATGAACTGGAACTCCAGGATCACGTGCGTCTGGCCGGCTTTATGAATGATCCGCGAGATCTTTATCGTGCCATCGACTTGTTTGTCCTGAGCAGCCTGCGAGAGGGTTTGCCGAACGTTGTTCTCGAAGCGATGGCGTCTGAACGTGCTGTTGTCACAACCAATTGCAATGGCATTCCCAAGCTGGTTCAACACGAACAGAATGGTCTTGTTGTTCCGACCGACGATGAAAACGCACTGTATCGAGCCATCCGAAAATGCGTGCTCTCTGACACTCAGAGAATTGAACTGGCGAAAGCTGGGCGTCGGACGATTGAAGAACGATTCTGCTTCGATCGCCGTATGTCGAAAGTCGTGGACGTCTATCGCCAGCTTTCAACAGATCTGGCGGCGAGGATTTCTGCGAATGCTCTCCAGACGAGTGCCGAAGCAGAGCTCTCAGATTCATCTGCAGACATCTCAGAA
>CANHVD010000137.1 GCA_947463775.1 Planctomycetaceae bacterium
ACTCGCGTCCGAGTTATTCTGTTAGATTGGGAAGATCGTCGATCGGCGAATAGAGCGAACGATCAACAGCGGCATCAACTCCCGAAGAACCAGGGCAAATTGCAGAGACGCAGCAGGAGTATTTCTCGGAGCAATTTCCCTACCCTGCGGGGAACTTTTGTTTCGATGATGTTGACCATGACGACTGGCAAAGTGAGTGGCCAGTGTTTGCATCGGGAAAATCAACTGTGACGTCCGACGGTTGCTTGTTTTTAAGCATAGGTTGCATTGTCACACCGTGTCCACTCTGTTGAGGCTCGCGATTGACGATCTCCCCTTGTGTCGACCACGTTGATGCCTCTTGATACTCCGGACCGTCGAAATGCCACGTGCATGTCTTCCCTTGAATGAACGCGAACGTCTCGGTGCGTTGATTGAATGCAGCGTCCTCGATACTGAGCCCGAGAGAGTCTTTGACGATTTGACATCACTCGCCGCACGGCTCTGTGAAGCGCCAATTGCTCTGGTCAGTCTTTTGGATTCCGAACGCCAATGGTTCAAGTCGGCTCATGGCATCGGAGCGAAAGAGACTCATCGAGATTCTGCGTTCTGTGCGCATGCAATTCTTGGCACTGAACCCCTGATCGTCACCAACGCACTGACGGATCCTCGCACATGCGACAACGCGTTAGTGCTCGAGGCACCATATATTCGCTTTTACGCAGGTGTGCCTTTGCAAACATCAGATGGATTTGCACTGGGAACACTTTGCGTCATTGACACGAAGCCACGTCAAATCTCAGACCAGCAGATAAACGATCTGCAGTCGCTGGCACTACAGGTTACATCTCAATTGGAGCTTCGACGACTCAATCGATCTTTGACGAGCAGTCAGGCGCAACTCAAGGAAGTTCACGATCGGTTACACCAGATAGCCGCACAAGTTCCGGGCGTTGTCTATCAATTTGAACTCCGTGCTGATGGAACTAGTTGTTTTCCATTCGCGAGCGAAGGCATTCGGGAGATTTACAGAGTTTCACCGGAAGATGTTCGGCATGATGCTGCAAAGATATTCAACATTCTGCATCCGGATGACTATTCGGCAGTTGTTGAATCGATTCAACGTTCGGCGAATGATCTCACGCGGTGGCGTCATGAATACCGTGTTCGATTTTCTGACGGTGCCGTTCGTTGGTGCTTCGGCAACGCAGCTCCCTGTCGTCAGGCTGACGGATCAGTGCGATGGCACGGCTACATCATGGACTCGACAGATCAGGTGAATGCTCGCGAAGAATTGCTGTTTTCGCGATCGCGGATGCAGGCGGTTGTGGAGGGATCGACCCATGTTTCCATTATTGCCAGTGACGTTAATGGCCTGATCACAGTCTTTAACTCCGGCGCCGAGCAGATGTTGGGCTATTCGGCCTCAGAAATGATTGGTCTGCAAACCCCTGCGATCTTTCATTGTCAAGAGGAAGTGAAGCGTCGCAGTCAGGAACTCAGCCTTGAGTTCGGTTATTCGATCGAAGGGTTTGAGACATTTGTTCACAGGGCTCGACACGGTGGGCACAGCGAATCTGATTGGAATTATATCCGAAAGGATGGTAGCCGCCTCATCGTCAGGCTGGTTGTGACGGCCACCCGTGACAGAAATAATGCGATCGATGGGTTCATTGGGATTGCGACGAACATTACGGATTCTCGCAATGCCGCTGAAGTGTTGCGATTCGAACGTGAACGCCTCGACATGGCATTGACCGGTGGTGAGCTGGGAACATGGGATTGGAACATTCAGACCGGCGAAGAGATCTGGGATTCTCGCTGGGCCAGTTTATTGGGTGAGCAATTAGCAGATCTTGATCCGCATATCGATACGTTCGTGAAGCGAGTGCACCCCGAGGATATTTCTGACGTGCAGACCCGTGCGCAGAATCATTTCGACGGTCTGTCGCCTATTTTTGAAGCTGAGTTTCGAGTACTCCAGAAGACCGGCGAGTGGCGATGGGTACAGTCTCGTGGCCGCTTGATGCAACGAGATGAAGACGGGAATCCGCGGCGAATGCTGGGCACAATGGCAGACATTTCTGCGCGGAAAGAAGCGGAGAAACAGCTGATTGCAGCCCGCAAGTCTGCGGATAACGCGAATCGTTCAAAGAGTGAGTTTCTGGCGAATATGAGCCATGAGATTCGAACTCCGGTCACCTCGATTCTGGGCTATTCGGAGCTTCTGTCCTCACCCGGCCTGAACGCGGAAGAAATGAACAGTCATGTCAGTACGATCCAGTCTTCTGCACATCATTTGTTGACGATCATTAATGATGTGCTGGACCTTTCAAAGATCGAAGCCGGCAAAATGACACTTGAGTTCAGGCAAGTGTTTCCAGTTCAGCTCATTGCGGAAGTCTTATCATCCCTGGAGCCTCAGGCACTCGCAAAGAATCTCATTATCAAAGCCCAGTCAATAGGGCCAATTCCCCGAGTCATTGTGTCCGATGCGGTCCGACTTCGCCAGATTCTTATCAACCTGCTCGGAAATGCCATCAAGTTCACGGATTCGGGAAGTGTCAACCTGACTGTTCGCATCGCTCCGAAGTCCGCCGATGGAATTGACCGACTGGCATTCGACGTAACCGATACCGGAATCGGTATGGATCCCGATCAACTCGCGGGGCTCTTTCAGCCTTTCATGCAGGCCGACGCATCGACTACTCGACGATTCGGCGGAACTGGATTAGGTCTCTCGATCTGCCGTCGTATGGCTCGCTTATTGGATGGAGACATCAGCGTAACGAGTGAACTGGGATTAGGCAGCACATTCAGCGTCTCAGTCGCAATGGGCTCGCTTGGAGAGGCAGAGTTGCTGGAATCCGCATCGTTTCAACTGGCGGCCTCTGATGCGGGGCTGGAAAAGGTTGTCGCGGGCGATCTCAGGCTGAATGGTCGGTTCCTGCTTGCCGAAGACAATCCTGTCAATCGATGGTTTCTGGAGACCATTTT
Source organism: Planctomycetaceae bacterium (assembly GCA_947463775.1). Taxonomy (GTDB): domain Bacteria; phylum Planctomycetota; class Planctomycetia; order Planctomycetales; family Planctomycetaceae; genus SXXK01. The sequence continues at coordinate 2,977 of CANHVD010000137.1, forward strand.
GCGGCGTGCTGGGGCAACGATCGATGTTGCGGAGAACGGTGTGTCTGTACTTGAGAAAGTGTCCGCTTCAATGGAGCGAAATGGAGACTCCGATTCGTCGATTCGTGGCTACGATCTTATTCTGATGGACATGCAGATGCCTGTTCTTGATGGGTACGAAGCAACTCGACGTTTGCGGGAGCAGGGATACAAGGGCCCGATTCTGGCCCTGACCGCACATGCAATGGCAGAGGATCGAAAAAAGTGTCTTGAAGCCGGATGCAGTGACTATGCAACAAAGCCGATCGCAAAATCCCAGCTGCTGAAGCTTTGTCATAAATGGACACAATTGAGTGTTCCACAAAGATTGGGGCTTGCTGGCTCAGAGAATGTATGAGCATAAAACATGGGGTTGGCGGGAATGGCTTGCGATCAACCACCAGAAGATATTCATGTTCATTTACCTGGAACTCTTGAAGCATGGAAATACAAAACAGTTCTTTTATGTGACCAGCAGTGATGAGGTTTCCTGAAGAACATTGCGAAGTACCTGCACGTGAGTCGAGCAATTCACTTACTGGCAAATCTTCACCTGAAGTTAACTTTATGGAATGCCCGTTGATGATTTCGCTACAGAGTTGCATGGTCTGAGATTGAGAGTCTGAAAAGCCATGCATGAACGCAACCACTTGATAATGGGTGTTGTTCTGGGCTTGCTCCGATGAAAGTAATATCCAGATGGTTTCCGAAAAGGTCTCAATACTTGTTGTTGATGATTCAGCGATGGAGCGACTGATTGTTAGTCACGTTCTTCGTAAAGATCCAAGGTTTGTTGTTACTGCATTGACATGTGGTCAGGAAGCGTTGGAGTACGTGGAAGTTCATCGTCCTTGCATGATTGTGACAGATCTCCGTATGCCAGGAATGAGCGGTCTGGAGGTTATTGAGAATCTCAGGAACGCCGGGCAGAGCATACCGGTCGTACTGATGACCAGTTGTGTGTCCGAGGATCTTGTTTTGCAGGCATTCAAGGCCGGTGCAGCGAGTTACGTTCCAAAGGAAGTTCTTGAAAGTAGTTTATTGAAAACAATCCAGCGCGCATTGATACTCGCCGAGCAGCGGAAGTTTCGACAGCAGACGCTTGCTGAATTTACGATCGCAGACTGGTCCTTTGCGATGGAATCTGATCCGGATTCTGTCCCGTATTTGATTCGCCACCTTCTCGACCTGGCTGTTCAGGCGAGTCTGTCTCGCGGATGCGACGCAGCCCTCGTTTTCAGTTCACTGAAAAGGGTGATGTCAATGGCAGCAGCCACAGGTATACTTGAATTCGGTGGCAGGCTTAGAGAAGTATTGGAGTCTGTGTTTGTTTCCTCGGAAGTTGACGCAGTTCCAGCCTAGAAATTTGTTTCTGCAATTGTCTCGTTTGAGAAGTCCCGTTATTTCAGATGGCAGGGCTGCCTCCTTCGATCTTCTGAATTCTCCTTTGATTGCTTTTCTATGATTCCTTCACCAATGTCCTGTTCAACCTCTTCATGCTGTGACTTTGCTGGAGCGATTGCAAAGCTGGAGGGGGATGTTGAACTACTTCGCGAACTGGCAGTGTTGTTTATTGAAACATTGCCCGATCGACTTGGCGAACTGCAGGCCGCGATGGTTGAGGACTGCCGTGGTAAAATCAGTGACGCTGCTCATTCCATTAAAGGGTCCGTACGATATTTCCTGGCCGACTCCACATACGCTGCGGCTGAACATTTAGAACTTGTGAGCATCTCCGGAGAACGGTCGGATATTGATCGGGGCTGCGATGCGTTGCTTTGCGAAGTCGAAAAACTTCGACGTGAACTGGTGACGGCAATTCAAAGCAATGGGCTTTGTTCCCCGGGATGAGCCAAAGTCATCTTTGTTGAGACCTTCAGAGCGGCAAGTAGCCCCTGGCCCTCGATTGCTCCACGGTTCGGATGGACGGTCGATTGACGTTCGGTTTCAGGAGAATCCGTCTGGCGGCTTCAATGGCATGAAGTTCCGAAGTCATTTGCTGTCCAGAATCTGACGATCCGACTGGAATTGTCGGGACTGTTTCACCTTTTTTGGCTCACTGTCTTTCGACGTTCACAGGGAATGTGGATAGCTCTCGCGATTCATATGCGGATTCGGACAGGAGAGTGGCCAACCTGCATGAATGCCAGATGCTGCCGCAGTTGTTACAACAATTCCTGAATGATTTGTCCGTCTGAAACCGGCATCGGACGTCCATCCGCCATATGGTAGTTGATGTGCTGCGCATCGTAGCCAAGTGCATCGAAAACGGTGGCGTGAATGTCAGCCGGTCGGATGGGGCGAAGTTTTGGGTAGGCGCCAGTCTTGTCGGATTCGCCAACGACCTGTCCGCCGCGGATGCCTCCACCGGCCAGCACCATGGAATAGCACTGAGGCCAGTGATCTCGTCCGGCTTCTTTATTGATGATCGGCGTGCGACCAAAATCACCCATCCAGATCACCAGCGTTTCATCCAGCAGGCCGCGTTCTGAAAGATCGTCAATCAACGCCACGTAGGCTTTTTCCATGGGAGGAACCAGCCGATTTTTCATCTGGCTGAAATTGTCTTTGTGAGTATCCCAGGTGATGCTTGGGCCGTTCACGGTGGTGACGAATCGGCTGCCAGCTTCGATCAGTCGTCGTGCGAGAAGATGAGACTGTCCCCAGCTATGTCGGCCATAGCGGTCACGAACGGAATCGGGTTCTTTCGACAGATCGAAGACTTCACTGGCTGCATCAGAGCCGATCAGCCCCAGTGCTTTGGCTCGCTGCACGTCAATGTCGGCCGTGGATTCAGAGGCGGTCAGGATTCCTCGCTCATCAAGCGATTGCAGCAATGACTGACGATCCTGAAGGCGATCACGGCTGATGGCGGCGTCAAGCTGAAGCCCGGGAACCTGAAAGCCCTTTGTGTTGGGATCGGCGTTCAGGACAAATGGATCAAAACGGCTTCCAAGACAACCTCCAAATTGTCCGGGCGTCAGATACTTCGTGCTGTCGCAATGAGGAAACGGAGTAATCACATACGGAGGCACGTTCGCGGAATAGCCATCCTGCTGCGCAAGCCAACCTGCGAGAGTGCCGAAGCTCGGAACATCAGCGCGGCCGGGATTGATCAGAGTGCTGTCGATGCGGTAAGGCTTGCCGACAATTGACCAATGCATGCCGGAGTTGTGGCCACCATGCGAGTGATGGAGTGTTCGGACAATCGAAAGCTTGTCCATGCGTTTCGCAACTTCGGGCAGCAGTTCCGAAATCTGAATCCCTGGGACATTGGTGTCGATCGGCTCGAAACTGCCGCGGATCTCCGATGGTGCCTGTGGCTTCATGTCCCACAGGTCAATATGGCTGGGAGCGCCGCAGTTGAAGATCATGATCACCGATTTCGCGCGACGTGTTTTTGTCGCCAACGATGAATTCGAGGGCTGCACGCTTCCTTGTGCCACGCTTCCCCAGAATCGATGGATTGTGCTCAGCCCGGCAGCTTTAAGACCTGTCGAAGCAATCCAGTTTCGACGCGATTGCGAATCGATGCTTTGCTCAGGGGAAGACCGATGTTGGCGTTTCACGAGAGTCTCCTGACGAATCATTTGGCAGGGAGAATCGGCAAATAGGCGGGGTAAGCGTTGGCGGGGCGATCAGCATAAGTCGACGGACATCATTCGTCGACTGCAATCAGTCTTCTTTTTTCGAGGCGGCCCCGTTTTATGGATGGAGGGCGGAACCTTGTTCAGTATCGACTGGCGTTTCCTGAAGATTACACAACTGAGCTACACGCCTGCTTTGGCGTAAAGGGCGGTCATGTGTCGCTTTGATCCATCGTTCGCTGAGTTTGCAGCAGTAGTTGCGTGAGATGATTTGGGATCTCGTATCCCTCGGCTAGCTTCATTTGTTCTTCATCGACGGCTCTGCAGACCGATTCCAGTTCAATCGCTCGGCATTGGCGAGCCACTTTGATCAGGGTCTGAAATCCGCGAGGTGATTGATGCAATTGATCTGGAAGAAGTGACGCCAGCGCGACGGGGAATAACTTGAAGAACTCGGCGTTGGGTTCCTGCAAGGTTGACTCAAGTGAATGGTGAAAAAAAATGGCACACAACAGATCGTCGGGGAATTTCCACTGGGCCGCGTAGTAAGCACCAGCCGACGCATGATCCCATCCGAAAACTTCTCGCTCCCAGTCGACCAGATTCCGTCCCTGACCAGGCGTAGACGATGTGTCCATGTATTCGAGATACTGTTTGTCGAATGTGTTTGTCAGCACTGGAAGCAGAAAATCCTGTAGCAGGCCGCCAAGAAATGCCAGACCTGGATCGAGATGCATGCGTGTTGCGATCTCTTTCGCGAACAAAGCCTTCTGCAGAGATTCGTTCCAGAAGTTTCTTTGATTGATCAGCTTGGTTTTGAGTGCACGATTGGCGGCTTTCATGCCGACGGCCATCAAATGCATCTTCGCGATTCTGAGTCCTATCTGATTGATCGCCCCTTTGACGCTGCGAATGGGAGAACTCGAAGCGTACATCGCTGAATTCACATGTCGCAGAAGTTCCACGGTCAGCGCGGAATCCTTTTCAATAATCTTTGCGAGATCTGCGATGCTTTGGTCCGGATTGGCCGAAGCCTGGACAAACTCTGTCACCGCATGTGGGAGAGCTGGCAATTCGATCGACTTTGGCAGCAAATCGGCTTTGACCGAAGCCACTGAACGTTGGCTTAGGTTTTTCCAGTCGAAAGGTGCAGCAGTCGGAGCAGCCACGATAATCCGTTACCTTTTGCATTTGAGCATTTGCCAGAACACAGCTCGAGAGAGCAACGTTCCGTGAACATCAGCGACACCAAATTCATGGCCCGGTTTGGTTTGGAGATTAACTGCGGCCAAAGAAAAGAGATGCTTGCCGGACGGCTTATCGTAACTGAACGGAAAAACTTGCCTCACTGGCGAAATCAACGAGGGCAAAACAATCGTGGCAGGTGAATTTAACAGCGACGCCGGTTGTAGTGATCCGACCCATGGTGTCGCTCATAGTGATCCACGCGATCAACCGTCGGCTGTGTTGCGTTACAGAGCAGCCGTGAGTTCAGCCGAAGAATCAGCGAGGTGACTTGAGAAGAGTTTGAACAAAGGAAACTTCATGGGAGCAACTGGTATGAAGGATATGCGAAGGATTTTCGCCGAATGGCCCGCCAGCATTCCTCGCACCGGCCTGATTGTGACGACGTTCGGTGAGTCGATTCAGTTTGTCAGCTATATGATTTCCGGTGACCTGATCCTGATCGAGCGTAAGACGCCCGATGCCCAGGGTTCGAGACGAGTCATCATGAGCTTCGATTCGATTGTGGCCGTGAAAATCCTGGACGCGATCGAGATGGCACGATTCACTGCTATGGGATTCCAGGGCGTTGCCTGATTCCACTCTCTGCGATCATTCTCCCCGGGGTTATCTTCCGGGGAGAATCCTCCAGAGGCTGCCGGTGTGGCCGCTGCTTGCTATGGTCGTGCTTTTCATCACGGCGACGACCTGGACATTTTATCAGGATTCTTTTGAGACTCGCAGGTTGCCCCCGCGATAGGCCGCAGCCATAGCCTTCGGAATCTCAGATTCTGACAGAACGACTTCCGCCTGATTCTCCTGCGTTAATGCTCTCATTTCCTGCTCTTCAGCGACAGCTGCGGCTCGACGTTCTTCTGCATGAGCCCTGGCGATACGCATGTCGGCTTCCGCCTGATCGGCCTGAAGACGCGCACCAACGTTGTCGCCTACGTCGATATCGGCGATATCAATTGAGACGATTTCGTAGGCCGTTTGAGAATCCAGACCTTTGGCCAGAACTGCTCGGGCGATCAGCATCGGATTGGCCAAAACGTCTTTGTGACTTTCACACGAGCCGATCGCAGACACGATTCCCTCACCGACTCTCGCGATGATTGTTTCTTCGGTGGCTCCACCAATCAGTTGAGTAATATTGGTTCGCACTGTAACGCGGGCTTTGGCTTTCAACTGAATGCCGTTCTTCGCGATACCATCAAGGGTTGGCCGTCCTGTTCGTGAAGGATCCGGACAGTCGATCACTTTGGTTTTTACACTGGTCTGAACAGCTTCCAGAACATTTCTTCCGGCAAGGTCGATTGCTGCCGCCGTATTCCAGTCCAGCGCGATCTGGGCTCGATGAGCTGCGATCAGGGCACGCACGACGAGCGGTACGTTGCCCCCGGCGAGATAGTGAGATTCCATGGCGTTGGTTGTGATGTTGGCTACGCCAGCCTGAACAGACATGACGCGGCAATCCACGATGATCTGGGGATTCACCTTCTTCAGCTTCATCACGACCATCTGAAGTGGTCCGATGTACGCTCCAGACATGAAAGCCCGAAACCAGAGCGACATGACTGAAGCGAAGATCCCGACAAATACCAGCAGAATCATGCCGAAGATCACGGCAAGACAAATCAACAGGACAGTGACAAAATCCAGTTCGCCGCTTGCGGCAACGGGCAGATCCTGAGCCAGCAGTATGGTTGAATTGAGACTATGCATTTGCCTTCTCCGTTCCGGACAGTTGACTTCGACGACCACAGTGTACGGGATCTCGTAGTCGATTCGCAATTGACCTGACACCGTGCAATGCGACGGTTCCACGAATCCTTGTCAGGCATTAGAGTCCTCAGCGTGAGCTTTTGGGTACCGCTGATTCACACTTCATTTTTTGAGGACGATCATGAGTATTGATGCGCGACTGGCCGAGCTTGGAATCACTCTTCCTCCGGTTCCTGCTCCGGGCGGAGTTTACACACCGGTGGTCATTGTGGACAAAATTGCCTACGTTTCCGGACAGGTCCCGTTTGATACAAACGGCAAGATGATCGTCGGCCGAGTCGGTTCAGATTTGACGGAAGAACAGGGAGTCGCCGCTGCTCGTCAGGTTGCTCTCACAATGTTGGCAACGATCAAAGCTTCGCTGGGATCTTTGGATCGCATTAAGCGAATTGTAAAAGTTCTGGGAATGGTCAATTCAACGTCTGATTTCCAGCGTCATCCGTTTGTTGTGAATGGATTCAGCAACACGATGGTAGAAATCTTCGGGGATTCAGCGAAAGCCGCTCGAAGCGCGGTCGGAATGGGGTCACTGCCGTACAACGTTCCCGTTGAAGTTGAAGCGACGCTGGAACTGCATGAGTAGCAGAAGTTGAGACTACAGTCTTGCTCGAATCGCGTCCAATGCCTGCTGAGCATTGTTCTTTACGGAGAAATCATTGGATGTGGCTAACTTCTCAAGGAAGTCGACGGACTTTTCGGTTCCGACTTTCTTGAGAACTTCCAGCAGATCATTCCTGGCCGAGGCATCAGTGATCTGCGGGAAAGTCTTCATGATAGGCTCCTCGATGGGAGCACCGATGGCGATCAGTGCTTCTTTAAGATCACCACGGACCACGTGGTCGGTCATTGACATGATCAGAGTCGGGTAGTCTTCTGGCTTTGCAATTTTCGCCAGGGTTTTCACCGCAACTTTTTTCGCATCGTGCATCAAGCCGTCAGAATCCGCCAGAACTTTCTTTAGTTCTTCGGAGTGCTCGGCTGTGGCCCAGCGGCAGAAGGCTTCGGTCGCCCCCTTTTTGACAAAGCCGTTGCTGTTCTTCATATGATTGCGAGCAATCTTCAGGACTTCGTCGCGCTTATCTTC
>CANHVD010000138.1 GCA_947463775.1 Planctomycetaceae bacterium
CGAATCCGCCAGTCCCATTCTTCCTGAGGCGTTGAAAAGGAACGTCGTACACGCTGAGCACTGGGTCGTTCATCAATCATGAACCCCGCGCTGAGAGTATCGTCGTCGTAGCGCAGCTGCCACATCCATCCGTCCGGACAGACCTGATGAACGGCCGCATCATCGCAGTGATAGGGAAAAACCGCGACGTTAATCTGACTGTCCATCAAGAGTTGCTCACAAGCCGTGGCGGCTTCAAAGTGAGCGAACAGGGATCTCGAATGAGTCTTAAGCGATGCCGTTTGATCGGCAATCCCGAGCGTACTCAGTATTCCCTTTGAGGATCCCGTTGCATCGACAACGAACGGAGCTTTGACGAAATACGCACCGGAAGACTCCACCGTTTCCTTGAGCATAGAATGATTCGACAGGGCCGGTTCATCGCTGGAGGAAACTTTCAGAACCCATTGATCGCCATTTGCTTCCAATTGATAAATACAATTCTGAAATGTCAAGACGCCAGCAGCATTCGCCAGACGAAACAAGAACTGGTCAATATCGCTGCGAAGCCAATGAGTGTCTGAGTACTCGTCGTTGACGCTAGCAGAAACCAGCAGGCGGCGATGATCGAAATTTTCAATCGAAACATCCTGATCGCTGGTCTGATCAAAATAGGTAAAGCCTCGCTTCTTGCCACACAGAAGATCCGGATACACACGTTTCCATGATCCCCAATGACACAACTGGCGTAACTCGGGAAGTTGATATCGATCGGCCATCTGAGCCAAAGTGCGATCCGCCAGTGGGGTCGATGATTCGCCGATCGCGAACCTAGGATGTCGACTGCGATCCACCATGACCACCGACTTTCCCGCTCGAGCCAATATCAGGGCTAGTAGACTTCCGCCGAATCCGGAGCCGAGAATTAAAACGTCGGGAGATAGTACGGGCATGACGAATCTGTCACTGAGATGGATAAGGTGGAAGCAGCACCACAATTTTCAGGTAACGGATTGTGTCAGATTCATCAGCTCAAGTCTTGAGATCTGCAACACGGCCGTCTCGGGAGAATCTGCAAACTGTGCGGCATCCCACAAATCGGCAAACACACGACCACGATTCCAGGACAAGGTTTCTCGCAACACGATTTCCAGCGAAGACAAACGAGGCGGTGAAAACAGCCCCGCAGACGCAAGTTGCTCCATAATTCCGTTGCCGGTTCTCACCGGGATCACAGCACAACAATCGACGCCACACTCGAACGCAAAGCGTATTGAGTTGATAGCCCGCTCAATCCCCTGCTCTTCCGATGTCTCAGGAGGCTTCAACAGAACAAACGCACGAATAAGAATGCTCTGCCTACGCAGCAACTCACAGGCGCGAGCAAAATCTTCCACCGTCATTTGTTTGTTGAGCCGGGCGAGTGTTTGCGGGTGCGAAGTCTCCAGCCCCAGAGCAACTTCCAGTTGTGTCTCGCACAACTGCTGAAACTCGCCGCATCGGTCATTGCAAAGCGAAGGATGGTTTTCCACGATCACAGTGTCAAAGTGTCGAACCCGTTCGGCAATTCGAGGCCAGTCAGCACGCGGAATCGCTTTCGGATCAAAAAAATTCCCGCTGTTATATAGTTTGACGTGCTGAGTCACAGGCAACTGTTGGAGGGCAAAATCAATCTGTTCCGGAATCGCTCCTTCAGGAGTAGCCTGCTCTGTCGTGTTCTTCCACAGATCGCACATGAGGCAATGAAATGGACACTCACGATTGGTGAGAAAAATCGTGGCAACACTCTCTACGCAACGATGACGCGAAAACTCATTCTCTACCAGAAAATGGTAGGGGCGGAACACGTTCACGGCGTTCCGAGGTCCGCGGGCAGCGAGAATATCAGCAGTGTTAAATCTCAAACGACCTCCGGCAGCATCGAATTTCAGTTGGCGAAAAACAACCCCAACGATTCAAGGCCAGCTCGTCCCGCAGTCCCGTAGTCCGCCAACCTTGTTCAGCCAGAACCAGGCAGACGCCTCAACCCCGTCAAACGGAGGCTGCAGCTTGATGACTCGACGAGCATACAGCCCCTCGTCGACGCCCTCAGCTTCATCAAGTCTCTTGAGGCACTCTGCATCCACTTCATACACCTCGCCCTGCACCGCAAGTCCTTCGGGCCAATCGACGAGACCGGGATAAGATCCGAGGTCAAAAATGCGGTAGAGCGGACACGTCGTCGCAGGACCACGAAAGGCCTGCCCCTCAAAAAGATGATGTAGGCCGTAACCGCGTTTGAGAGAACCATAGACAAAGATCAGCGACTGAGGGTCGCGACCATGAAACTCAGCCGAATCACTTGATGCCGCCACCATAAAAGAAGAACCTGCTTCTGGTCGTTTTCAATGCACCCAACTCACAAACCATACTTTCATCCCGAACCATGATCACTAAGCACTCTACCGAGATTCGCGTCCGCTACAACGAGACGGACGCTATGGGATTCCTGCACCACTCAAACTATCTCTGCTATTTTGAAGTCGGAAGGACGGAACTCTTTCGAGCACAGGGTGGCAGCTACCGACGGATGGAAGAACTTAAATTGTACTTTGTCGTCGCACGAATCGACGTGCGGTACCGCCGCCCTGCGCGATATGACGACCTGCTGACTTTGCATACGGAAATCGCCCGAGTCACACCGGCAAAGCTGGAACATTCGTACAGACTCTGTCGAGGCGAAGAATTGCTCGCAGAGGCAAACTCTGTCATTGCGTGCGTCAACGAAGCTGGCGAAGTTCAGCGAATTCCCGAGGATTTGGTTGGCCTCACCTCCGACAGCAGGGCCGAATGATGGAAAATTAGGCAGGTTGTTTGACAGATTCCGGTCAGTCAAGATAGCGTGCACCGGAGTTTTGAGTGGCCAACGGGGTTTGGAAGTGTTTTCCAGAACCTTGCACAGGCCAACTGGCTGAAACACAGCCGTGAAGAGAACAAGGGGTTTTACCATGCGAACATTCGGTCTCGTCCTCGCGTTGGCAGCATTGCTGCTCACCAATACTGCAGAAGCCGGTCGAAGCTGCTGCAAGCCTGCTAAGTGCAAGCCGGTTAAGTGCAAAGTCCAGAAGTGCAAGCCAGCCCGCGTAAAGTGCTGCAAGCCAGAACCAACCTGCTGCGAAGCTGCTCCAACCTGCTGCAGTGCTCCAGCTCCAACTTGCTGCGAAGCAGCACCTAGCTGTGGTTCATCATGTGGTAGCAGCTGCGGTTCAGCATGTGGCGCCAGCACTGGATGTGCAAGCGGGGCTTGCGGAACAGCTGCACCAGCTGCCGCTCCAGCAGCAGCAGCTCCAGCTGCCGTTGATGCACCTGCACCTCCAGCTGAAGCAGCTCCAGCTGCTCCGGCAGCACCAGCACCAGCCCAGTAATTCGGACCAGCTTTGGTTCGTAGAATCATCGTTTTCGGATCGCCAGCCTCCTGCTCACGCAAGGTTGTGGACGCTGGCGAATTTGGATCTCAGAGAGATCTCCGAAATGGGGCCCAAAGGCCCCTTTTAAGCATGTTTCTGCATTAATGGCCAATGGTTCAAGTTTGAAACGGCAGGGATGCCGTTTTTTCATGCGCGGACGCTTGTCTTGACAAGTGTCGTCGAAACGTCCATGCTTTCCGTATGACATCGTCAGCCAAGCCTAAGAGTGGAAAGCGATTCGATTCCCCGGAGCAGGAAACCTTCCTGAACCTCTGGAGAACCTATGACTGCCTGAAAGCTCTGGAAGACGAACTGTTTAGCAACTACCAATTGTCTGCTCAGCAATACAACGCACTGCGTTTATTGAGATCTGTACACCCGGCTTCGATGCAAACATTGGCACTTGGCAAGCGGCTGATCTCCCGCGGGCCGGATACCACGCGAATGCTTGATCGACTGGAACAGCGCCAATTGATCGTCCGTGAACGGCGTAGTGAAAACCGCCGAGTCGTTGAGATCGCTATCACAACACAGGGCCTCGCGCTCCTGGATGAAATGACAAAAACCGTTCGAGAAATGCACGAACGGCAACTTGGACACTTAAGTCGTACCGAACAGCAGGATCTCATTACGCTGCTGAAGCGGATTCGTGAACCTCATGAAGATGCCAGTTGTGACTGGCTGGACGAATAACACGAGAGGGCGAAGACATGAAAACCTCATTCCTGACAATTCTTGGCATCTACGCGGTCAGTTCCGCAGCCATGGCAGAGGACTGGCCACACTGGCGCGGCCCTCATAATGATGGCCAGTCGTTTGAAACCAATCTGCCGGACAAGTGGTCTCCAAAGGGTGAAAACCTGCTTTGGCGCAAGGAGGAATTCGCCAGCCGTTCATCACCAGTGGTGATGAATGATCGCGTGTATCTTGTGTGCCGAGCGTTCCCGGAGACAGAAAAAGAAGGCGAAAAGACGGTTTGCCTGAACGCAAAAACCGGTGAGCTGATTTGGGAAAGCATCCACAACATCTATCTGTCGGACGCACCGGCAGAACGTGTCGGCTGGTCGAGCGTAGTCGCCGATCCAGCCAGCGATACAGTCTTCGTTCTTGGTCTCGGATGCGTGTTCCAGTGCCTTGATGGCAAGACCGGAAAAGTGCTCTGGGAACACTCCATGAGCGAAGAGTACGGGATGCTTTCCACCTACGGAGGTCGAACCAACTTTCCCGTGGTCTTTGAGGATCTGGTCATCATCAGCGGAGTCATGACGGGCTGGGGAGAAACCGCCGTTCCAGCCCATCGCTTCGTCGCGTTTGACAAAAAGACTGGCGTGGCTCAGTGGCTGAAGAGCACCAAGCTTCGCCCGGAAGATACAACTTACAGTACGCCCGTGCTTACAACATTCAAGGGTCAGGCGGCAATGGTCGTCGGTGCTGGAGATGGGGCGTTCTACGCGATCCAACCACGTACCGGAAAAACGATCTGGAAGTATCAGGCGTCAACTCGAGGTCTGAATACCAGCGCCCTGATCGACGAGAACGGAATCGTTTACTGCGGACATGCAGAGCAGAACGCCAACGACACAACGACTCTGGGTGCAATCTTTGCCTTTGACGGAAATGTCGAAGGGGAAATCACGGAAGACAAACTTCTGTGGAAGATTCCTAAACGAGCTGTCGGCCGAAACTGCGCCGTAAAACTTGGCGACCGTGTCTACTACATCGAAGACGGTGCCACGCTGGTCATTGTAAATGCAAAGACCGGTGAGCTGGTCGGCCAGAAAAAACTTGGTCGCATTATGTTCGGCAGCCCAATGGTGGCTGATGGCAAGATCTATGTCGCAGAGAATACGGGTCGGTTCTATGTCCTGAAGCCCAGCGAAAAAGGCGTAGACGTCGTCAGTGAAGCTCGACTTGGTCAGGGCGAAGAGGTCTTCGGCTCACCAGTCGTCTCCAATGGGCGAATCTTTCTCCCATCGATTGAGGCTCTGTACTGCATCGGAAAGCCTGACGCATCGGCAACGAAACCGACGCGTTCGAAACTTGCAGACGAAGCACCAGCCGCCAGCGATAAGAAGGTAGCGCAGATTCTGCTCACGCCAGTTGAACTATTGATTGGAACCGGCGAAAAGGCCAGTCTTCAGGTCAAAGGATACAACAAGAGTGGTCAGTTCGTGCAACTCATGAAGGATGCCACGATCACTGCCGAGGGCGGCGGTTCGGTTTCAAAAGACGGCTCCTATTTAGCCCCGGCTTCGGGTCATTCAGCGGTCGTGCTGACAGCAAAGTCCGGCGAAATGACAGCCACGGCAAGAATTCGAGTGGTTCCGCCACTTCCATGGAAATTTGATTTTTCTAATGACAAAGTCCCGGCAACGTGGATTGGTGCTGATTACCGCCATAAACCGGCACCCCTGGATGGTGAAAAAGGGCTGGTCAAGATCAGCACAATTCCAAAGGGAACTCGCAGTCAATCCTGGATGGGCTGGACAAATCTGCATGACTACACGATTCAGGCCGACTTCAAAGCCACTGAAAAGAATGGACGTCTGCCGGACCTTGGACTGATCAATCAGCGTTACACGATGGACCTGCAGGGATCACAGCGGCTTCAGATTCGTTCGTGGGTTGCACGACTTGAACTCCGATTTGCCAAGACGATCGACATGCAATGGTCGGCCGACACCTGGTACACAATGAAGTTCCAAAGTGAGACCAAGGACGGCAAAGCGATCCTGCGCGGCAAAGTCTGGCGACGTGATGAAGCCGAACCCGCGGAATGGCAAATTGAAGCCGCTGATGCAACTCCAAACCTTAGCGGAAGTCCGGGCCTCTTCGGCAACGCAACGGATGCAGAATTCTTCGTCGATAATGTTCAGGTCATGTCGAACAAGTAATTGCTAATCTTCGGGCGACATGAATTGAGGCCGGGTGTTCGCGGGATACCTTTACAGAAGTAAGCCTCAATCGTGGCCGCGGACAGAATAAGTTGACTAAAACTCGTTGCAGACGAATAAAGCTCTGCGACTGGCGAAGCAAGTCGGCCAGAAAGGCAAAAACGCCAATCGTAACCAGACTTCGACTCGCCTGATTCTTACTTCAATCCATAAGGAACCCTTCCATGTTGAAATTCAGAATCTGCCTTAACCTCGCACTGTGTCTGACAGTTGCGGCGGCAGCACAGAACACTGCGGTGTCTGGAGAGAACCCCACTGAGACGGCGCTCAGCAAGATTGGGAAGATGAAAGTGGGACCAAAAGACTGGCCGCAATGGGGCGGAAGCTACTCTCGCAACAATACTCCGGATGGCAAGAATATCCCAACGACCTGGGATGTCAGTACGGGCGAAAACATTGCCTGGTCAATGCCACTTGGATCCGAAACTTACGGTAATCCTGTCGTGGCAAACGGCAAGGTCTTCATCGGAACGAATAACGGTAACGGCTACATCAAGCGTTACCCTAGCTCCATCGACCTCGGATGCCTTATCTGCATTGATGAAAAGTCTGGTGAGTTCCTTTGGCAGCACTCCAATGAAAAGCTCTCCACCGGCCGCGTTAACGATTGGCCTCATCAGGGTATTTGCTGTTCTCCTTACGTTGAAGGCGACCGTGCGTGGTACGTCAGCAGCCGCGGACATGTGGTCTGCCTGGATACAGAAGGATTCCGTGATGGAGAAAACGATGGGCTTTTGACCGATGAGAAAGTTCAGGAAAAGGATGAAGCCGACGTAGTCTGGTCTCTCGACATGATGAAGGACCTGAAGGTTTCTCAGCACAACATGTGCAGTTGCTCGGTAACATGTGTTGGTGAGTTATTGTTTGTTATCACAGCAAATGGTGTTGATGAGGGACACATTACAATTCCCGAAGAGAAAGCTCCCAGCTTTGTCTGCGTGAATCGTGAAACAGGAAAAGTTCTCTGGACAGACAACTCCCCTGGCGCAAATGTATTGCATGGTCAGTGGTCATCTCCAGCTTTTGGAGTTTTCGATGGAGTTGCTCAGGTCCTGTTTGGAGCGGGTGATGGTTACCTCTACAGCTTTGCTGCAGAAGGCAAGGACGGCAATGCTGAGATGCTTTGGAAGTTTGACTGCAATCCGAAAGAATCCATCTATCTGCTTGGTGGTCGAGCCACTCGAAACCATCTGATTGCGACGCCTGTTGTCTATGATGGCCTCGTCTATATCGGCGTTGGCGAAGACCCTGAGCATGGTGAAGGTCAGGGACATCTGTGGTGCATCGACCCGAAGAAACGAGGGGACGTGAGCCCAACCCTCGTCTTTAATTCCAAGGACCCGAAAACCCCAATTACTCATAAACGACTTCAGGCCCTGGATGACAAGGCCGGGGACTTTGAACGTGAGAACCCGAACTCGGCTGCGGTCTGGCATTACACGGGAACCGACCCGTCAGTCTTTGAAAGCACAATGCACCGTACTTGCGGTACTGTGGCCATCAAGAATGACCTGCTATTCGTTGCAGACTTCAGTGGACTGTTTCACTGCCTGAATGCAAAGACCGGTGAACCTCACTGGACTTACGACATGTTCGCAGCATCGTGGGCCTCTCCACTGATCGTCGAAGATCGGGTCTACATCGGCGACGAAGACGGTGACATCGCCATCTTCAAGCTTTCTGCCGAAATGGAGAAACTGGGCGAAGAGATCAACATGGGCTCATCCGTCTACACGACACCTGTCGTTGCCAATGACACAATGTTCATCGCCAATCGCAACCGCATCTACGCCATCAAAGAAGGCGCAAAAAGCGAACCCGCGAAGTAGTTCAGTTCACCATCACTGAAAAAGCTTAGACCCCGTGTCAGAACATTCTGAGCGGGGTCTTTTTATTGGGGAAGTTCGGATGAAACTTCCGCTGGCAGCTTCTCAGGATCAAGTTGATCAATAAGTCCGGATAAATCCTGGTGTTTGCAAAGCTCACGATACTCCGCAGAAGATCTGAGCCGCTTCAGGACAGATGGCTTCAGGAAGACATTGTCTGCATGGGCTTGATTGATAAGCAGCGTGGCGACTGCGACCACAGAGCTGATCTGTTCGGTGTCAGAATTGTTTTTCACCATCGCTCCACAGGCACGAATCTGATCGGACAAGGAAGGACAGTGAACAGTCCAGTCCGCCTCGGCCTTTAGCTCAGAAAGCGTCCTCGAGTCACCACAGAGCCCCATGCAAAGGAGCCGAATAGAACGGTGTCGTGAGGCTGGATTCAAGCGAATAGCCTCATCAAAGTATCTCATTGCCCCCGCATAGTCCTGCTGCCCGAAAAGCAAACGCCCCCGGGCCCAGTTGACTTCTTCCCGAGACCGCAGAAGACTGACTTCGCCGGGATACGACTTCATCGCATCGGCAACAGTATTTTCAGCTTCTTCAAGTTGCTGGCTTGCCAATCCACGGTCACCTTTTTCTGCATAGATGTCGCCAAGTTCAATCAAGGCATTGACGATCGTGACTACTCCAGTCGGCCGATATGGATGTTTTTCGGCAATTCGCTTAAGAATCGGCAGATGCTGAGCCATATGGATATTGGCTCCCTGCACGTCCCCCAGACCATCATAAAAATTGGCGAGTTGCAGATGATAATCGGCAATGATGTCCCAATCTGGTGAAGACTCTGGGAAGCTTTCTTCAAGCTTCTGAAGGAACATTGAGGCAGCATCCGTGAGCTCCTTCGCCCTGAGTTTCTCATCCCCCCAGATCTTCAGTTTTACAAGACCGCACTTCGCCTGCAGAATTGATTGGGCCTGAATTCTTACGGACTTCTGCAAGGGCTTAGCCTCGGTTGTCCTTAGCCAGCTCTGCAATTCAGCCTCGGCCTCCGTCAGTTGGCCTCGGTCTGCAAGCAGCATCGCAAGATCATACGACAGACTATAGACCTCCCAGGACTGCGCCGCCGTTTCCGGGTAACTGACAGCAAACAATTCCGCGTGGCGTTTAGCCTTACGAAAAGTCGCCTCGGACTCTTCAAACTGACCGTAAGTATATTGAAGCATCGCCAGCAGTCGATCAGCCTTCAGCAGTTGCCGATAGCTCTGTGCGCCATCAACCGTACCGATGATCATCTTTTCGAACAATGCAACTGCATTCTTAAGATCCTTCTCAGCCTGTCTCAGATGCCCCATGCGAGTGTGAATTGCACCGCGACGAATCTGCATGCCACCGAAAACACCACGGAACTCGTCACTCAATGGGTACGCTTGGGCTAGCTTGCCAGCGAGTTCCACAGCTTCAGTAACCTCTTCAATCGCCTGACGATTCCGTTCAAAAAACTCATGTGCGTATGATCGGTCATAACACGCCCAGGTAAAACCATCGCTGAATCTGCGGTTGTCAGGAAACTTTGCAACCAATACACGGTATAGCTCCAGAGCCTGATTCGAATAGTCTTCCTGTCCAGCAATATCACCCAGTTGCTGACACGCATCACTCATCGCTCGGTAGGATTCCGCGAGTCTGGCCAGTGTCTCGTGCGATTCGGGATCGGAAGATCGTCGCTTTTCAAAAACATCCTTCGACTGTCCAAAAGAAACAAGCGCCTCCTCCATTCGCCCTGCGGCAATCTGAATGCCACCAAGCAGTTGCTTGAGATTCGCATAAGCCTCCCAGGCAACAGGATCAGACGCCTCTGCCTCTTTGACAAGAACAGGTGCGAGCACAGCGAGTCCCTCATTCGCGGCCTGCTCGGCTGCTGCCAGTTCTCCAAAGTTCTGCATGGAAAGACCGACGTCAATGAGCGTAGAGGCAAGTTGACGACGGTAATCTGCCTGATCGGTCTCTTCCAGGAGTTTCTGGTAGATCTTTGCGGCCGCTTCAAATCGTGCTCGAGCCTCCTGTTCTTCGGAGAGTTGCAGCAGAATCGTGCCACTCTGCTGCAGGCCTTCGGCGCGTATCACGCGACTCTCGATCGAATCGCCTTTCAGACTGGCGAATGTCTCGTACTGCTGCAGAATCTTCTGTAGAAACTCACGATCCGAATCTGTCAGCTCAGCCTGCGATCCTAATTTTTGGGTGACGACATCGTCAAATAGTGTCCTCAAAGCCTGAAGAGTCTGAACATTAGCGGAACGAGAATCCTCCATCGCCAATTCAAGCTTCTCATTGTTCGACTGAAGTTCCTGATTCTTCTGCCCCAGAACGACGGCTCCTGCTGCTCCTGCCAGTGAAGCAATCAACACTCC
>CANHVD010000139.1 GCA_947463775.1 Planctomycetaceae bacterium
GTTTGCATTTGCGTCGCCGAGGATCAATTGGAATGCGGAAATGCGGGCGTATGCCCTGCAGTCGTTTACCGTTTCACGGCCGATGATGGAGGCCGTTCGCGAGCTGACGGCCAGGATTCATCACGATTTCGTCTACGACAGTCGGGCGACTACGGTGAATACTCCTGTCGCGGAAGTGTTCCGCCTGAAACGCGGGGTCTGCCAGGATTTCGCGCATCTGCAAATCGCAATGCTGAGATCTCTGGGAATTCCCGCGCGGTATGTGAGCGGTTACCTGCGAACAATTCCACCCGAAGGTCAGCCTCGACTTGTCGGAGCCGATGCGTCACATGCCTGGCTGTCGGTTTATTGTGGTAGTGGCCATTGGGCGGATGTGGATCCGACAAACGACGCACTGTGTTCGACGGACCATATAGCGCTCGCCTGGGGCCGCGATTACGGTGACGTACCGCCACTGACGGGCGTGTTTATGGGCGGCGGGCAACATCGCCTGATTGTGAATGTGGATGTGCTGCCGATTGTGTAGGTGTTGCACGTCGGCAATTTGAGATTTCAAATCGGTAATGCAACAGAGCGAACGGCGTGTGGGCTGAAGCCCACGTTACGAGACGCGAGGGGCGAACGAGCAAAAGATCGGCGACAGGATTAGCGCAGGACGGGCACCATGCCTCGGTGAGACTGTTCGCCTTCTTCTCGCATGATTCCCCAGCGGCTGGCCTGCCAGACTTTTCCGGAATGCAGTTCAACGGCCGTCAGCCAGCCATGACGCCAGCAGGCGGTATCGATACACATCGCGAAACCCAGATCAAGAATCTCGGAGTTCTTCTGTTCGGTATGTCCAACGACGACTGTCTTTCCTGAATAATGCGGCTGCATTTCTTCTGGCTCAAACAGTGCCCAGCGCAGTTGATATGACTCCTGCTGGTCCATCGGAACGTCAGGACGGTAGTTGGCATGAGTCAGGATGAAGTGATCGGTTTCAAAATACGGCTGACAAGTCGCCAGCAGCTCCCAGTGTTCTGGAGGAATATCCTTCAGCAAAGCACCGAAGCGATAGGAGTTCAATGTGGACACACCTCCACAGTTTTCCCAGTACCGCAGTGAGCCTTCGTTGTCCTGAGCGGACAACATCATTTCTTCATGATTGCCCTGAATCAGAACTACGCTGCACTGTTTGCGTAGTTCAATGATGAATTCCAGCACGGCACAGGTGTCTCGTCCCTGATCGATCAAATCTCCCAGAAACACGATCTGGTCGTTGGCTGTGGGAGCAATTTCTTCCACAAGCACCTGCAGGGCATGTCCACATCCATGCACATCACCAATCGCAATCAGTCGACCAGAAGCATCGGGCATGAGAAGAACCTGAGCTGGATCAGAAATCCAGAATGTTGAAAAAGAACTTCATATTTTGCGTGCCGATTCTAGGGCAACCGCCGGAGTACACAAGTCGAGAACCTATGATCTCCTTGCGACGCGGCGTTATCGATTCGGCAGCCAGGACATGGAATTGTTAAGGTGTAATTGAGCAAAGCGAAGTACGGGTGTCGCATGTTCAGGTCAGGCGGAGATCACTGAAGGATGCGAATTGAGTTTTCTTCGACTGCTGCCGGCGTGAAGTTGATGATTGTGATATTGAGAGAGTTGTCTGCCGTGCTGGTTCGAGGGCCGTCTCTGCACTACCTTTTGGCGAATTATTCTGTGCGCGGCCACGATTGGCGGAATGATATGGATGATAGATCCCGCGAACACCCGGCCTCACTTTATGCAGCCTGACGAAGTAATGAGACGATTGTTCTCAAGGAGTCAATGATGACAATGAATGCACCGCGATTGTTGATTCTGGGAGCACATCCGGACGACGCTGAATTTCATGCCGGTGGAATTGCTTCCATCTACAGAGCGATGGGACGCGAGGTAAAAATGGTGTCGGTGACCGATGGCGGTGCCGGGCATCATACTCGCGGATCAACAGAGCTTGTTCGTCTGCGACGAGAGGAAGCGGCGGCGGCCGGGCGAGTTATCGGTGCTAAGTATGAAACCTGGGACTTTCCGGATGGAGCTTTGCAGGCGTCTTTGGAAGTTCGTCACCGTATCATTCGTGAGATCCGTCAGTTCAAGCCCGACCTCGTGCTGACTCATCGACCGAATGACTACCATCCCGACCATCGTGCTGTCGGTCAGTGTGTGCAGGATGCCTCTTATCTTGTCAAAGTTCCTCTCATCGTCCCCGACGTACCCGCGTTGAAGAAAGATCCGGTGGTGGCCTACATGCCGGACCTGTTTACGAAACCCCAGCGCATGCAGCCGGAGGTGATTCTGAACATTGCAGAACAGATCGACACAATCGTCTCGATGCTGGCCTGCCATGCTTCACAGGTGTTTGAGTGGCTCGCCTACGAGCAGGGCATTTTGGAGTCGCTGCCAGCCGATGAAGCAGGGCGGATGGCATGGTTGAAAGCATGGTACACGAACTATATCAGGCCGCGTGTCTCGCATTTTAGCGATGAAGTATCAAAAGCATTTGGCGATGCTGGGCAGGCGTTGGAATTCATCGAAGCTTTTGAGATCAGTGAATACGCCCTCAGACCTGATGCAGCACTGTTGCTGCAATTGTTTCCGAGTTGTCGCGCGACGCGAGTCTGAGCCACTGAAGACCTCGTTTAACGGCAAGCCGCAGGCGTCAGTGCGATTCTAACGAAGGAAGATTGTTTACCGATGGGCGAGATTGGCAGGGCTGCTACGACGGTGAACACGCGATTTGAATGGCCGTAGGGTGAACAAGAAACACAGTCGCTGCGGCTTGCCGTTAAACGAGGATGCTCGCAGAGTGTTGGCGATGCTCGGTGTTCGCTACCATGAGGTCGGTACTGCATTGTAGATAAGACTTAGTGAAAGTGTTTCCCCATGCGAATCAACACGGGTCGTGTTCTTAATCTGCTCATTCTGCCGTTTCTGATGACCACTGCGGCCGCGGCTGAAAATGCGGTCGACGACGCTAAAAAGGCAGTTGTCGATGCGAAGGATGCACAAGCCGCCGAAGCTGTTGATGCAGAGATCATGGCGATGAATAAAGAGCTGACCGCAGAACTGGAGGGCCAGTTGAAAGCATTGCCGGCGATTGTAGACACGGATGCTGATGCCGTCGGGAAGTATTCGCGTCGAGGTGATCTGCATATGTTTCTCGGTAAGTTTGCGGAAGCCGAGACGGACTACAAGAAAATGTCAGAACTCAAACCGGACCTTGATGCATCTCACTGGCGACTGGGCATCGCAATGTATCTGGCCGGACATCCGGAAGATGCGGCAGCTCAGTTTGATAAGTACCATTCGTTCGACAATGTCGACAGGGAAAATGGAATCTGGCGATATCTGTCCCATCGAGCTGCGTTTGGCAAAGAGAAAGCGCGCGAGCAACTGCTGAAGTACGAGAAAGACGACCGGCCTCCGTTTCGCGAGGTGTATCAGTTATTTGAAGGCACACTGACAGGCGATCAGGTGCTGCAGTCAATTTCGCCGGAGTTGCCTGAATCGTCGCGACAATCTCGGCTGTTCTATGCGCAGTTGTATGTGGGACTGAACGATGCTGTGGAAGACAAGCCGGGGTCCGCCATTAAGGCTCTGCGCGAAGCCGTAAAGAACGAATGGCCGCGCGAAGCGGGGTTTGGTCCTGACTACATGTGGCATGTGGGGAGACTGCAATATCTCCGACTCAAAACCCCCGCAAAATAACGATGGCTGTTAAGTTGTAACGGTCATATCGATTCTGCCTGTTGTAGCAATACCTGTGCGATTGTACCGGCAGGATGGATTATGCCAGTCCTGTCTGTTGCTCGGTCTGGACCAGTGGTAGCGGTCTCGTCGCGCGTCGGAGAACGATTCTTCCGGCTGTGTCGACTGTAGGCGAATCAAATGAAGCACAGCCGCTGCGTGAGTCGAAATCGATAAGACCGTGCCAGGTGGAATCCTGGGACGAACGGGAAACTCAGGACCAGACGGACCGTCAGGGCTGGGTCTCACGACGACTCATTTTCCGGAAGAATGCTCAGGGACGAGCGTTCTCCATTGGAGAGCAGCAGGATGCTGACCCGAATTTCGCGCCGAAGAACTCGCCGGTTTATTACCTGGCTGGTGCTGGGATCCATGAGCATTCCCGGACTGTCCGGATGCTCGCGCCAGTTCTGGCGGAAGCAGGCGGACAAGGATACGTATAACGCGGTCGCCGAGAAGCTGAACAACCCGCACTGGGAAGTTCCGCGGATGGAGCTGACTCCGGATCCTCGTAGTCGTTTTTATGATCCATACGATCCGGACAAGGAACCTCTGCCTCCGGACGACCCCGCGGCTCATGAGTTCATGCATTGCGTGAATGGCAAGAAAGGGTACAAAAGCTGGCACAAGCTGGGGACCTCTTTTGCGATAGAGAATCCGCAGTGGCTGCAGCCTTATGGTATTCAGATGAATGGGGTTGACCCCGTTGAGGGACATGCTCAGGTGCAGTTGCTGAGAGTGAATCTTCCTCAGACAATTGATCTGGCTTCAATTCACAGCCGCGAGTATCAGTCGAATATTGAGGATCTTTATCTGGCGGCGTTAACGCTGACAGCTGAGCGATTTAAGTTGGGAGTGCGATATCTCTACCCGGGCGTCGGCGGCAAAGCAGAACCGGGCGTTGACTTTAGTAATAGTTCGACTAAAGGTGGCAGGTCGACCGCATCATTTGGCGTGAGCCAGTTGCTGCCGACTGGTGGTCAGATCGCCGTGGATATTGCGAACTCCGTCACCTGGGTATTTGCGGGCAACGGATCGCAGTCATCGGCTCCGAGTATTGGCTACAGCTTTACTCAGCCATTGTTGTTCCAAGCCGGACGCAAGATTGTGCTGGAAGCGTTGACTCAGTCGGAACGCACTGTTCTTTACGCCGCGCGCGTTCTTGCCCGATACCGACAGACGTTGTTCACACAGGTCACTGTTGCCTATCTCGACCTTTTACGTCAGCGTCAGGGAATTCTGAACACGATCAGCAATATTCGTCAGTTGGAGGAACAGCTGGAAGCTCAGCAGATTAAGGATACTCGAGTTCCGGGCGTGGTCTCCGCCTCGCTTGATGGATTTAAGGGGCTTGTTGTACCTCCCGCTTTGCAGGGCAAATTTTCGTATGACGGCGAGTGGCTGAAATGGCAGGGAGATATGTCGGATGACGAAGGAGCTCAGCTGCTTTCGATTTCGGATGATCAAGACTTCAAGGATAAAGCTCAGGAACTGATTGACTTCAAGAAACAGCAGGTCACTTCGCTCTCTTACCTGCAGCTTAGGGACCAGCTCAATCAACGTCAGCTAATTCTCGCCAACGGCCAGCGTCTCCTTGCGGATTCTCAGGATGCGATGAAGATTCTGGTGGGGCTTCCTCCCAATGTTGATTTTCAAGTTGATGAAGAATTGCTGCAACCGTTCGAGTTGATCAGCTCGGAACTGATTGATCTGGAATCCGAACTGCGAAAACTGCAAAAAGATATTGGCGAAGAACTGCTGCCGGATGTTGGCCAGGGAGTGATGGAAGAACTGCCGCCAAGGTTATCTGCGACCAGAAAATATGTCGGTGCACTGAATCGTATGCGAGACCAGCTTTATGAAGTCGGCATCGTGCAGGTGAAGAACGACTTTCTGCCCATCCAGCAGATTCTGGAATTAACGAAAGACGATTGGCGAGCGGCGGAACCAGGAATGCGATACTTCCGGAGCGAGGCCGAGAGAACTCGTCTGTTGGAGCGGATGACGAACGATCTGCGACAGTATCGACTTGCTGAGCGAGACTTTGCATTTGGCAGCGGCATGCTCACCATGCTAAATGAAGTGCTGGATGCAGAGTCGGAAGAGGCGTTGCTGCGGAAGCTCGATAAGAGCGGCAATGGTCTGATCGAAATATCAGAACTCCCCGAGAACTGGAGTGAGCTGCCAAGGACCGGAGATAAAGCCGCACGCGAATCGTATTCGGTCGAGCAGTTGTTGTGGGAAAGCATCAGTGGTGCTCGCGATCTGCGTGATAAATATCTGCTTCGCATGGCACAAAGCCTGGAGGTTATTCAGGCTGCTCTCAGAGTCGAACAGATAGCGATCGTCCCATTTACTCTGGACGGAACGATGGATGTCCCGGACATCGAAAAGGTAATCGCGATTGGACTCGAGAATCGACATGATCTGATGAACGTTCGAGCTCAGGTGATGGATGCACGACGAACAGTTGAGATTACTGCGAACGCTCTGGAAGCCGGTCTTGATATTACGTTCCGTGGGACTCAGGGACTGAATCCGGATGCTCGCGGAAGCACGACTCACAGTGCTGGTGTTCAGTTTACGACCCCATTAGACCAGATTCTGGAAAGAAATGCTTACCGAGAGTCTCTCGTGAAATATCAGAGGGCTCGTCGAACCTACATGGCTGCGGAAGACGGAATCAAGCTGTCCATTCGCCAGAGTTGGCGTCAAATTCAGGTTCAGGAATACCGCCTCGAAATTGACCGAACCACGGTGAGAAACGCTGCTTTACAATATGATAGCGCGTCTTTACAGGCGGCCGGCGGACAGCAACAGAATGCCTTGAGTCTTACCAATGCTCTTAATGCAGTCCTAACGGCTCAAAACTCACTTGTTGGCGATTGGGTCACTTACGAGACAAATCGGCTTAACATCTTCCGTGATATGGGTATCATGGAGATTGATCCTCGCGGAGTCTGGACCGATCCGTTTTACCTTCAGATGGGTAATCTGACGGTTGGCGGAAATGTCTCCTCGCCTGCAAGCCCTCCCGATGTCGTCCTACCCGTTCCGGAACCACAGAACTGATTTGAATGAGGTCTCTGAGGATGCTCCGCGCACATATGGCATTATCTGCTCCACACTTTGCTCCACGTTCAGGCAAAAGCATTCCGTTGGTGATTCTGGCATTATTGCTGGCATCGGCGGCGGCCGTCATGATCGTGCCGTCGACTCGCCAGCAGGTAATGACTCTGGTCACAGGCAAGGAAGAAGTCGTCGGCTCAGGCTTCATCACGGCCAAGGCCGAGAAAGCTCCGTTCCGGATTATGATCACGGAGAACGGCACGATCGACAGCCTGCGTAACGTGACGCTCAGCAATCGAGTGGAAGGGTCAACGACAATCATTTCGCTGATCCCGGAAGGCAGCAAGGTCAACGCTCCGGTTGTCGCGGAGTTTGAAGGTGTCGCCCAATTTGTCGACAGTGCTTCTGAATCATCAAAGTCGGTCAAAGTCGTTGCGGAAGACGGCACTGAGAAAGTCTACGAAGTCGTCTTTGGTGAATTCACGAAGATGCTCGTCAAAGATCGTCAGAAGCTTCGCAAGGGTGACTTCATCGCGGGTGACATTTGTTGTGAACTGGATTCCTCGGCACTGGTCGAGAAAGAGAAAGAGCAGCAGATCAAGAATACGACCGCTGCCGCAAATCTTGAAAAGGCCGGCAAGGATATCGAGATTCAGGAGACGACGAACGAGAGTAACGTCGCCAAGGCCAAACTGGCAGAACAGCTCGCGGACCTGGACAACATCAGCTACAAGTCAGAAGGCGGCGAATATCAGCAGGCTCTTGAAACGATCAAGGGTGATATCAAAAAGACAGAAGAAGAGCTGTCGATCAACAAGGAAGAGTACGAACGAATTCGCGACCAGGCTCGACTGGGTTATGCCAACGTTAACCAGCTCGAGAGTGCTCGTTTGAAAGTGACTCAGTCGCAGATCGTGCTGAAGGTGAAGTCCGGCGAATTGTCTGTTCTTGAAAAGTTCACCAAAATCCGCAAGGAAAGTGAGCTGATGCAGACCGCTGAAGACACGAAGCGTGAGACCTCACGAGCCCGCCTGGAAGGCGAAGCTCTGATGACACAGATGAAAGCGGCTTACGATGCTGCGAAGCTGACACTGGCGATCGAACAGGAAAAACTGGAACTGTTTCAGCGTCAGATTGCCGCGTGTCGACTGGTCGCATCGCAGGCTGGTGAAGTTGTCTATGCCGCTCAGAATAGTGGCCGCGGTAGTGAACCTGTTGTGATCGAAGAAGGGGCTTCCGTACGCGAACGTCAAGCGATTATCAATCTGCCGGATCTGGAACATATGAAGATCGATGCTCGCATTCATGAGTCTCGAATCAGTCGCGTAATTGTTGGTCAGCCGGTTGAGATTGAGGTGGATGCGATCCCGGGCGATCCCTATCGAGGCAAGCTGCAGAGCATTTCTTCAGTGCCTGTTCCCGGAAGCTGGCCCAATACTGACCTCAAAGAGTACGAAGCGATCATCGAAATTCTTGATGAGCCGGCTCGTGTGCGAAAACTAAAGCCAGGCATGACAGCTCAGGTTCGGATCATTGTGGAAGACCGCAAACAGGACGTGTTGCAGATTCCTGTACAGTCCGTGGTTTCGTACTCGGGACAATACTTTACCTATGTGATTACTCCAAAAGGTCCGGAGCGGCGAGAACTGAAAGTTGGTGACGCCAACGATGAGTTTATGGAAATGCTGGACGGCGTGGCCGTTGGCGAAGCTGTTGTAATGAGCCCGCGAACGCATTTCTCCAAAGAGCTGAGTGCTCTTGAGGCGGAGATCAACGCGAAGACCGAAAAGAATCGGGAAAAACTGGATACCCCGGATCGCAAGTCACCAGGAGTTGCCGCAGGAGAAGGGCCACGAGGTGCCGCCGCTGGTAGTCCACCGGGCGGCGGAGCTGCGGCTGGCGGTAGCGGACCAGGCGCAGGTGGCCCGCCCACGGGCGGACCAGGTGGCGGTGGTCCACCCGATCCGAAAGTCATGTTTGAGAGCATGGACAAGAATAAGGATGGCATCGTGACGAAAGAGGAGCATCCTCGTCCGGAGTTCTTTGATCGATCAGACAAAGATGGTGACGGCAAACTGACTCTGGAAGAAATGCAGGCATCCTTCCGTGAGCGAATGCAGCAAGGTCAGGGACGCCCCCAGTGATGTGCAATGGGGTCACTGGATCCGGCAGACATGACACTTCGCCGATACAGTGACTCGATGCGATTCTCTGAAAACTGAACACCGAACACTGAAAACTTGCTTCCCATGGACCTCGCCGCAGAAGTCATCAACATTCAAAAAGACTACCTGCTGGGAACAGTACTGGTCCGCGCTCTGCGTGGCGTCACCGTACAGTTTCCAAAGGGAGATTTTGTAGCGATCATGGGATCGTCGGGCAGCGGTAAGAGTACTCTGCTGAACCTGCTGGGAGCATTGGATCGTCCCACGCGTGGTCAATACATTATCGGCGGCAAAGATGTTTCCGGAATGACGGACGATGATTTGTCGTCGATTCGGAATGAGCTGATCGGTTTCATCTTTCAGTCATACAATCTGATTCCGCAGTACACGGTTCTGGAGAACATTGAGGTGCCGTTGCACTATCGCACCGGGTATCCTCGCATCGGTGCAAAGGAACGCCAGTGGATTGAAACACTGGCTGAGATGGTCGGATTGAAGGATCGCATGGATCACCGGCCCTTTCAGTTATCCGGTGGTCAGCAACAACGCGTCGCGATTGCTCGCGCGCTGGTGAATAATCCGGAGATTATTCTGGCGGATGAGCCGACCGGTAATCTGGACTCCGCCACCGAGCATGAAATCATGGAGATGCTGCTGCGTCTGAATCGTGAAGGGCGCACCATTATTATGGTGACTCATGAGCCGGGTGTGGCCAAACTGGCCAAACGGCAGATCTTTATGAAGGATGGTGTCGTAGCCGGCGAAGGAATCTTTCCCGGATAGCAACGCCGAAGAACCAAGAACCAAGAACCAAGAACTCTGCTCCCCCATGCCAAACTTGCTTCGAACCGTTCAACTCGCACTCAAAAGCCTGATGCTGCACAAATTGCGGTCGGGGCTGACGATGCTTGGAATTGTGTTTGGAGTCTTCTCCGTCATCGCGATGCTGGCGATTGGCGAAGGGGCTAGCCAGCAGGCTCAGCAGCAGGTTCTGAAACTGGGGGCGACCAACATTATCGTTCGCAGCGTCAAGCCACCTCGCGAGAACGCCAGCCAGTCCAATTCCAACGCGTTCGTACTGCGTTATGGTCTGAAGCGGACGGATTTTGATCTGCTGTCAAAGACAATTCCCACGGTGCTTCAGGCCGTACCCATTCGAGAACTCACAAAGGCCTGTCGCTATCGTCATCGCGAACTGAATTGTCGAATCGTAGGCTGCACGCCCGAGTATGTTGACATGAATTATCTGTCGCTGGCTCAGGGGCGATTCATTTCAGATAAGGACCGACGCGAAAAATCCAATGTGGCTGTCATTGCTTCTGGAACAGCAGACGTTTTGTTTCAGTACGAAGATCCGCTGGGACAGTCGGTGAAAATCGCAGACCGCCGTTACACCGTGGTAGGTGTCACGAAATCCCGAGATGCAAGTGCGGCCATCGGCGGCAGCATGTCGGGGCAGGAATACAACAGCGACATTTACATCCCGCTGGAAACCATGCGAGTGCGCATGGGCGATCTGAATATGGATCGTCGACAGGGTTCGTTTAGTGCAGAAGA
>CANHVD010000140.1 GCA_947463775.1 Planctomycetaceae bacterium
CTGATGTGCCGAGATTACCGATGGCTGGAGGCACTTGAGAATTCCAGCAGAGGCAGCATCACGCTGGCAACAATAAATCCGACAAGCACGCCCATCACCACAATTACGGCGGGCTCCAGAAGTTTGACCAGATCTTTCAATTGGCGCTCCCCGTCCTCTTCGAAGTGGACCCCGATCAGGTCAAAGACTTCACTGAGCTTGCCGCTGCGTTCTGCGGTGATCACCATCTGAGCGGCACCTGGCGGAAGAAAGTGACATCGAGCCATGATTGGCCCGACCATGTGTCCGAGAGTTACTTCCTTCTCCAGTGTATCCATGAGATCACGGAACTGCAGACTGGAGACGGATCTTGCGCATAGCTGCAGAGATTCCAGCAAAGGAATTCCACTGCTTAGCATCATCCCCAACAGCCGAAACACACGCCCGGTGGCGAGGCTTCGTGCGGCTGATCTTGTCACAAGGCTATTTAACCAGATCTTATCGAAGAGTTTGTGGAATGTTGGTGTCTTTACAAACAATGCTGCTCCGACGATGGCTGCTCCGCTGCCAAGAAAACACAGAATGAAACGCTCACGAATAAAGGAGCCGACTGCCAGCAATGCTGCAGTTGTCGCCGGTGGGACGAGCCCGATATCTTTAAAAACCTGTGAGAACTGCGGCAGCACGAAGAACACAACGGCGAACAGCACTGCGAAAGCAATCACCAGCAGCACCGCTGGGTAGGCCAACGCACCGCGGATGGCTGACCGCATACGTTCTTCGTTTCGCAGCATCGTCGACAGGCGTTGAAGAACCTGTGTCATGCGTCCCGATGCTTCACCCGCCTTGATAGCCGAGACGAAGACTTCATCAAAGATTCTCGGGTAAGCTCGCAGGGCGGCTGATAACTGAATCCCTTCTTCCAGTGCTGTGTTGACGCCACGGAGAGTCTCGGCCAGTTTGGGATTCGTTGTTGTTGTGGCAAGATTTTCGATGGACTCTGCCAGTTCCACTCCGGACTGGCTCATGATCGCGAGCTGCGAAGTCAGCATCATGATGTCATTGCGAGTGATACGGTTCTTAGCGAACATGCCGGATGACGCTGCTGTCGTTGCCGCAACAGCTTCTGTGACGGCGGTCCGTCCGGCTGCGTTCAGAGCGAGAACAAAGAGGCCCTGTTGCTTCAGCAGTTGCCGTGCATCCTGAAGTGACTCGGCCTGAAGTGATCCCGTACTGGAGGTGCCATCGATCCGTCGCGCCGTGTAAGCGAAGTCCATTGACATCAGTCAACTCCCGCAACACGGAGGATTTCTTCCGGACTTGTGATACCCTTTTCGGCGAGAGCGACCCCCTGATCAATCAGGAGCTGTCCGCCTTTCGACTGGTACCAGCGTCGCACATCCTGGCTGTTCAGGTCTGGAGTCATCAGATCGCGCAATTCAGACGTGACCGAGAGAACCTCATAGATTCCGGTGCGTCCTCGAAACCCAGTATCGAAGCAGTTTGGGCAACCTTCGCCACGCACGAACTGACGACGACGATCACCCTGATACGACAGGCGGTCCAGAACCTCCGCCGTCGGATAGTAGTTGGTTTTGCATTTGGGGCATGCGTTTCGAACAAGTCGTTGCGCGACGACACCAATTAACGCTGCCGAGATCTTGTACATGGCGATGCCCATGTCACGCAGGCGAGTAATGGCACCGGCACTGTCGTTGGTGTGAAGGGTACTCAGGACGAGATGTCCAGTCAGAGCTGCCTGAATCGCAATCTCGGCAGTTTCCGCATCGCGAATTTCCCCGATCATAATCACGTCAGGGTCCTGACGCAGAATTGCACGGAGAGCACTGGCGAATGTGATCGGACTGCCTTGAGCGGCATGAACCTGATTGACAAGTTCCAGTGAGTATTCAACAGGATCTTCAACAGTAACGATGTTGGTCCGTACGCTTTTGATGAGTTCGAGTGCAGAGTAAAGAGTGGTTGTTTTTCCGCTGCCGGTTGGCCCGGTAACCAGTACCAGTCCGTGAGGCCGGTGCATCATGCCTTCAATGAGCTTCAATTGAAGCGGAGGGACTCCCAGATCCGCCAGACGAAACGAAATGTTGCTGCTGTCCAGAACTCGCAGCACCATCTTTTCGCCGAGAACAGTTGGCAGTGTTGAGGCACGCAGGTCGATTTCTTTGCCTTCGATAATCACATGCACGCGGCCGTCCTGAGGACGACGATGCTCGGCGATATCCATTCTCGCCATGACCTTGATTCGAGAAACAAGAGCCGCATGAAAATCACTGCGAGGTCGTAGAACTTCGCGCAGCTGACCGTCAACGCGGAAGCGGACTGAAGAGTGCTTCCGTCCTGCTTCGATATGGATGTCGCTCACACCCTGGCGAATTGCGTGGACCAGAATGTAATTCACGAGACTGATGATCGGACTGCCGTCGGCCTGGTCGGCGACCGTATCAAGGTCGACACGTACCACGTCCGATTGAACTTCGACGGCGTTTTCTTCGATGCCAGCCGTCACGTCGTCGACGCGATAGTCTTCTTCGTAGCACCGAGGCAGCAGTTTCTCAATCGTTGTTCGCAACGCAAGAACCGGATTGACGCGACATCCCGTCAGGCGTTCCAGCTCATCGATTTGCAGCAGATTCTGAGGATCTGCCATGGCCACGGTCAGCGTTCGATGGACTCGAAACATCGCCAGTACGCACAGACGCTCAGCGATGTTGCGAGGAATTTCTCGCACGACAGCCGGATCAACCATGCCTTCACGCAGGCGAGTTCCGGGCAGACCCAGGCGACGGCCGAGAAACGGCAGCAGCCGATCCTCGTCGATCAGTCCCATTTCGATCAGCAGTTCACCCAATCGACGACGTGACGATGTCTGACGAGTCAATGATCCTTCGAGATCTTCGCGTTGAATCAGCCCGGCGGCCACTAAAGCTTCGCCGAGCGGTATATTGGCAGAATTGTCAGCGGATTCGGCTGGTAAAGTCGATTCAGTTCTTCCGCGACGATCTGAACTTCGGCGCTGGGGCATTTGAGAAACGGAGTTCATCATGTCGCGAAACTCCCAAGAGCCGTCAGTTGGTTATCAAAGAACTCGAAGCGACGTTCGAGACCCGTGACTGCAAGCACTTCGCGACAGAGCGGATTCAGGCCCGTCAGTTTCAGTACTCCACCGCGACGTCGACATGTTTCCTGAGTCTCAATCAGCATCTCCAGAGTTGCACTGTCGACGGTGGGAACGGCCACGAGGTCCATCAGTAGTTTGGGCTGACCGACTTCAACTTTGCCTTTCAATGCATCTGCCAATGGCTTCAGTTCGACGGTGGTCATCGCACCCTCGACCTGAACCACGTTGACAGCGCCTTGTTTGCTGAAGCTGAATCTCATCGAATTGCTGCTGCTCTTGAGTGATTGTGTTGAGTGCTCTGGCAAGCCTAACTGGGTGTAAGTCGCGCGAGTGATGCCGGGAGAATGAGTGAGAAGCGGCTCCCCTTGTTCAACTCACTGGCCACATCAATTCGACCGCCATGGAGCCGCGCGACATCATGAGAGAAAGCCAGTCCCAGACCGGTTCCCTGAATGTCATTAATGCGAGGATCGCTGCTGCGAAAGAATCTTTCGAAGAGGCGAGGTATTTCCTCTTCCGCAATGCCAATCCCGGTATCTTCAACATGAAAGCGAATCTCGCTGCCCTCAAACTCTGCTTCCAGTCGGACACATCCTCCATCCGGTGTGTACTTGATGGCATTTCCCAGCAGATTCACGAGAGCGGCGGCGAGTTTGTTTTTGTCGACATTCAGGTCTGGAAGGCGAGGCGGTACCAGCGTTTCAAAATTCAGAGTCTTCTTTTCGAACAGTGGTCGAATTGTCTCCTGAACCTCATTCACCAGACGTTCGATTTGCGTTTCGTGGCGATCAAGTGTCATGCCACCGGCCTGCATGTGGCTGATGTTCAGCAGATTGTCGATTGTGCGTTCCAGTCGCCCGGCTTCCGAAAGGATAACGTTCAGGAACTGGCGTTCTTCTTCGGCATTAATTTGTTCCGCGGCAATCAGGGTTTCCGCATAGGCTCGAATGTTACAAAGAGGTGTGCGGAGTTCATGGGTCGCGGCTGACACAAAGCAGTCTCGCATCTCGAGTGCCAGTTTCTGCTGTGTCACGTCACGAATCGTCCACAGGAACGTTGCTCCTCCATGAGAACGCTCATTCTCTGCAAGGCACTGACGTGAAATGCGGAGCACTCCTTCATTCGTCGTTTCGCCGCGGTACATTTCGAATGCGACAGGCGCCAGGGTTCTGGTGTCGGTTAGTGCTGCAATTTGCTCATCAAAATTCTCGAACGTCCGGAAGAACTCATGAAAATGCAACAGACCAGGCTGGCCATCATGGGATTGGTCGGTGGGCAGAAGAGCGTTCAGCGAATCATTCCGCCAAAGCACAGTGCCACTGCTGTCGGCAACCACCAGTCCGTCATTCAGAATGTTGACGATACGATTTATCAGTGAATCGTTGCCTGTTTCTGTAGATTCATGCAGACTTGAATCTGCCTGATCCAGCAGGCGTTGTACGATGGCTGTCTCGACCAGTCTATTCCACCCCTGAGCTGCATGATCTCTGGCAATTACCGGGCTCAATGACTCGGTCCTGATCTCGTGGCAATCAGCGAGCAGATTGAGCCTGCGATCAATCTCGATGCTTGTCGCCAGTCGTTTCTGCATCAGGCGGCTGCCAACCAGAATAAATGCCATCAGTGCGCTGAAGAGCCAGATTGCGTATCCCTGGCCAAGGCTGCTGAATCCGGCGGCGATCAACAGGCCGGTCAATCCAAATGCCGCATGAAGCGCGATTGCATTCCGCAGGAGTGGGCTACCCGAGTTGTTAATGGAGGCTGCTGACACCGGAGGGCTTACCTGAGAAAAGAAATCATCCTGGAATCAATCAGGGCACGGCAGAGGCCACTTTTAGTGAACTAATTCTGTGACCGTGGAGGGAGCTGATTCGGATCTGGATTCAGCGAGAGCCTGGACTTTTTCGACAAGTGAGCGAGGACTGAATGGTTTGCATAGTACTTCAGGCAAGCGAAGTTTCTCGAGTGTTTCCGGCTCTATCTCAAGGCCCTTGGCTGAGCAAAAGAGGATCGGAAGATTGCTGTAGATCGCGTGACTTCGAATCGCTGCACACAGCTCAAGCCCCGACATTCCGGGCATCTGGCAGTCGGTGACTATCACGTCCGCCGGTTGCTCCTCGAGGAGTCGAAGTGCTTGTGCACCTTCCACGGCAGTTCTGACTTCAAAGCCAGCCCGTGCCAGGTTGAACCGTATGACATCCTGTAAAACGCGGTTGTCTTCAGCAACGATGACTCGATAGGGTTTCACTTGCCGGGTCCTAAGACGTTGATTGGACAGATGGCTCGACCGCACGGCCGTACAAAAAAGATGACTCCAGGCTCCTGCGCAATGTTGCTCCTGATCAACTCTAGTTCACATTTTGCAACATGAAGGGCTGAACGCAGGTTTCCGTGAAATCCATGTGCTGGCAGACATCAAAAAAGAAGGACGCGAACCGGTCACGGTTCGCGTCCAAATTTCTTATGACGTTGGCTGTAGAAACTACCAGGCAGAATATTCAGAGTTCGGATCGTTCAGGTAGAACTCACCCGTGGTCTGGTTGTATGCCCAGCCGTTTGGGCCACTGACAGTGAACGTCCCTGTGAAGCTTCGTACGCTGTTGTCATCTACATGAGTGCCAACCTGCGGTGAAGGAAATGTTCCGCCCTGCAGCGAAGATCGCAGTGATGTCGCCAGCGTTGTGGCCGGAGGATAAGAGCCGCTTGTCGCCCGATATAGCTCAATGGCGTTCCGGATAGTTGTCAGCGACTGTCGAGTTCCGTTCTCTCGAGCGTCTGTCGTTACGTCAAACAGCTTAGGAGCGGCAACCGCAGCAATTATGCCGAGAACAAGGACCACAATTACCAGTTCAATCAGTGTGAAGCCACTGCGTTTCTTTGCGACGTACATCGGATACGCTCCTATGAGACTTGTGAAGATGACACGGGTCGAAGTCACCATTTCAAGCTGTCGTTCATGGTGTTAGTGAGTGTTTGGTGTCATTCGACAACACAACAGTAGGTTGAATTTCCGCATCTTGCGGAAAAAAAAAGATTTCAATACAAAAATCTTGACCGTCTCGGTTCCATTAGGGTGAGTGCGGTTTATTCCGGATAGTACCTGTCTGGCGGAGTAAAAGTGCGAGTCGTCACGGGAGTCGTGTTCCCTCAGGCAGCAAGGCCGCTCCATTAAATGGAAAAACCCGCACGTCCGCTGCAGTTGTTTTGCAGGAGAGTGCGGGTTAGATATTTCCGCCACACGGAAATCAAAGATTACACTGGCGGTCAGGCTCGGTCACATCGAAACGGCAAGCCAATCACGTGCTGAACGCAAGTTGTGGCATTCACTCTGCCTTCTTGAAGCCTGCTTCTATAAGCCGATCGTAGCCCGCTTTCAGCGGTCGAATGTCATAGCCCTTGTTCTGAGCAATTTCGGCAAACATCAGCACTCGACCACCAGATCGACAATGAACATAGATGGGGCAATCCTTCGGCAGTGGGGCCAGAACCTCTGCAACGTTGCTTGCTTCCTTCAGCTTGCTGAGCGGAATAAATTCAGCGTCGGCCAGGTGTCCAGCATCCCACTCCGCCTGTTCTCGCACATCAAGGATCACTGCTGATTTCTCTTCAACACTTTTTTTGACGACATCGAGTGAGTCAATTGTGTGACCAGCTTCGGTAAACATTGTTTTCTCCGGTTTTGTTGAAGTTGCTGCGGTCTTCTTCGTTCCCGCAAAGACAGGTGCATCCGGATCGCCACCGGACTGCAAGTAGGCAATGAGATCCAGAATCTCATCTTTATTCAGTGTGTTGATCAGGCCATTCGGCATCATTGACGTTTTGGAAACGAGAGTTTCTTCAATCTCTTCGCGGTTAATAACGGTGAGATTGCCGGGCTCGAGCATGTTCTCGGAAACCATGATGGTGTCGTTGTTTAAGTTGACGACTCGTCCCACCACCTGCTTTCCGCTGTCGAGTACGAAGACATTGCCCTGATACTGATCAGAGATCACTTTGCTCGGTTCGATAATTGCTTCAAGCATCGTGCGAGCATTGTAACGACGAGCAACCGCTGTCAGTTCGGGCCCAACGATTCCACCATCTCCCGCGAAACGATGACACTTAAAGCATGCTGTTACCTGAAACATCTTTCGGCCGGTGTCGAAGTTTCGGCCGGTCAGACCCGCTTCAACATCGGCCAGCAGATCATCGACAGCCCATTCTTTGACAACTGGTCGAGCTGCCGCTTCAACAAGTGGAATTCCTCCGGTTGGTTGAGCTTCCAGGACATCCTTCAATGCAAGCTTTTGTTCTTCAGTCAGTTTGTCGATCGCTTCCTGGCGAATGTTCTTGATGAATCCGGAGAATGAATTGCCGCCTCGCAGAGTTACAGAAGTCACAAACCACTGGAAGAACTCTTTCCTCTGATCCATGGTCCACTGATCTTTCAGCGCTCGCAAACAGTAGACATAGTGGATCTGCTCTTCCTGACTTGGGGCTTTGGCCAGCAGATCCAGAGTTTTGGCAGCCACTTCACTGTCGTTGAGGTACACCAGCAGTCGGCAAAGTTCTCGATTGAGACGCGGGCTCTTTGCAGGATAGGCCTGATTCAGTACTGCTGACACAGCACGGGCCGTCTGCGGCTCAGGCTCTCCCATACGAATAAAGCAAAGTCCGAGAACTCGTAGCGCATCCAGCATCTGACTTTCTGTCAGTTTCGCTGAATTCAGTTCTGCCAACGACTGCAATAGAGGAACCTGCAGATTCTTGCTGCCGCAGCGAGCGAGGCCAAGCAATGCCGTGATCTTTGCATCTGAATTCGTGTGGATTTTCAGGGCCTGATCCTGCCACTTTGCAACAGGCTGATGTTCGAGTGCCGTGCGAGCCGCAAAGCGAATGCTGCGATCAGGATGGCCAAGTAATGGCATTGCTTTCGCGATGGCTCCTTCTGCTTCACCTGAATGCAACGCTTCCAAATCGTGTCGAATCTTCCGAAGCTCCTCGCCCCCATCTTTTTCAGGCGCCACGGCCGCAGTTGACTCGGCACCCTTGTAGGTGACACGGTACAGGCCTGACTGAGTTTTTCGGCCGCCGATTGTGAAGTACATCGCCTCATCGGCGGGATTAATCACCATATCCGTCACGGGCAGAGGTGCTGCAGCAATAAATCGCTCAGCCTCACCGGTGTAGGTTGAACCGGAAGGCGACATATGAACCGCATAAATGACGCCATAGCTCCAATCGCTAATGAACAGAGCCTTCTGGTATTTCGCGGGGAATTTTGCTCCGGTTCCAAACGCGATGCCGGTTGGCGAGCCTGGTCCGATGTCAACCACAGAGCCAAGGCTGTCCGGATAGTAGGCTGGCCACTTCCCTGTGCCCGATCGCCAGCCATACTCTGCACCGCTGGTGACATGGTTCACGCGAGTTGGGCGATACCACGGTGAGCCAACGTCCCATTCCATGTCGGCGTCATAGGTAAATAGTTCACCGTCCGGGTTCAAGGCAATGTCGTACTCGTTGCGGAAGCCGCTGGCCAGCAGTTGCCAGTCTTGTCCGTCCGGACTGACCTGTGCAATCCAGCCACCGGGAGCCATAATTCCGACAGCATGTCCACCTGCGTCCCACATGCGTGGCAGCAGTTGATCTTCGTCCCAAATACGCGGTACACGAGACTGTGAAAAATCCGTAACCGGTGTGTGGTTTCCACAACAGACGTAGAGCGACTTCTTGTCTGGCGAAAGAATAATGGCGTGTGGACCATGTTCATTTCCACCATTCAGTTTTCGAATATGTTCGCTGGTGTCGTATTGATCATCGCCATCGGTATCGCGAACGCGATGCAGGCCAACGCGAGCTTCTTCACCGCTGTTCGTCATGACATACAAACTGTCGAACGCACACAGCAACCCCTGAGCCATACCAACATCTACATTGATTGTTTCAATGCGAATGTCATCCTTCGAACCTTTGGCGGGCGGAGTGACACGATACAGCTTTCCGTACTGATCAGAAACAATCAGTCGTCCTTTTGGATCCGGAGTCATGCAGACCCACGATCCCATTTTGTCTCCTGCCACGGAGTAAAGGAGTTCCACATCGAACCCTTCGGCAATCTTCATATCTTTAACTGGAGTTGCCATCGGTTGTGGAGCTGAATCATCTGTCAGCACAATCGAATCGATAATCATGTCACCTTCAGCGCTCATCGGATCAATTCTGAGCGAAGTGACGGGCGAGGTTGTGGAAAAATACAACTTCGCAGATCGGGCGTCGTTCTCTGATCCCTTCAGTTGTGTCTTGACGGACTTGTCTTCCGATAGCTGCGGTTCAGCCTCTGTTGTCCAGAACACCTGAATGTCGACATTGCCACGAAATCTGGCGTTGATCATCAAAAGCTGGTCGCCAGTCTGACCTGCGACTTTACTGCTGAAATATGGGTCCGATCCTTTTGATTTCAGATGCAATGAACCGTCCTTCACGGAAAGTTCCAATTGATCATTGGAAACCCAGTCGGAGGGATCCTTGTCGAATTCCCATTTGGCGATTTCGTCTGCAGAGAGATTTGCAGACATCATGGCTGGGATCAACCCAATGAGCGAGCAGAGCGTGATGAATTGGCGATGCATAAAACAGAATCCGGAAGGTGATCGTACTGCGGCCAGGAAATTGAACCGCATTTTTCACTGAACGATCAGAACACGATGATAAGGGATGACATTTTGGAGAGTGTGATCGGGCCGCTTGTTCAGGGGGTGATAATTCAGCCCAAAATCAATGCAATCGAGGACAGCCAAAGTCTGTTAAGCAGTCCGGCGTGTCATTAACTCTCCCCGACAGTCTGACGCCATCCGGTCCCGGATTCAAGGCATTGCTTTTGTCACGGACTCCAGTGCCGTCGAATGAATGTTTTTGGAATTCGAACATCTGGTTTCAGAGTCGCATCCAGGGCTGATTTCGTTATCCTTTATCTGCAATCTGGATGATCGTTTTGGGTTGATTCCTTAGTGCCGATTTTCCGTTGTTCAGTGGTGCTTTGGTCAATTCTCATTTTCTGGTTCTTAATCTGTTCTCGAAAAGCATGCGTCACGATGTCAAAAAAGTCTGAAGTTAGAGTTGGTCTGGTCCAGATGATCTGCAGTGAATCGTCTGCAGTGAACCTGGAACGCTCGATTGAAAAGATCCGCTCCGCCGCCGCGAGTGGTGCTCAAGTTATCTGCCTGCAGGAAGTCTTCAATACTCAGTATCCATGTCAGGCCGAGGAGCATTCTCGCTTTGAACTGGCGGAACCGATTCCTGGTCCGACCACCGCGGCACTGCAGAAGATTGCGAAGGAGTTGAGTGTTGTTATCGTTGTTCCGTTGTTCGAAAAGAGAACTCACGGGCTGTATCACAACTCCGCTGTGATCCTTGATGCCGATGGATCAA